>CAYTUE010000004.1:12205-18363 GCA_964441085.1 uncultured Planctomycetaceae bacterium | reverse complement strand
GGTGCAGATCCAACAAGCTAAAGACGTATTTATGACTCTCGACGAACTTCAGCAGCTCATTGACAAAATGTACTCTCGCAAGGACGAAGCTCGAGGAATCGAAGGGACGTTTATGTGGCTGATGGAAGAAGTGGGCGAACTAGCGGCCGCTTTACGAGAATCTCCCAAGGAAGATATCGCGAAGGAATTTGCTGATGTCTTGGCGTGGTTGGCCACCATTGCCAACGTGGCGGGAATTAATCTCACCGAAGCCGTCCATCAAAAATATGGGCAAGGCTGCCCTGGTTGTGGTTCCATGATTTGTTCATGCAACGATGCGGAAAAACCATAAGTGCAATCGGTTTTGGCGGCAATCGCCTTTATGCCCCCTGCGCGACTCCGGGCTCAGAGAAGCCAGCTGCAGAATGAATGATCACATCGATTGGTCTTAGTTTCGTCTCACAGCTAATCTTCGGGGAGAGCCAAGATGTCGTCGCCATCGTCCATGGTTGAAGATTCGACTTCAGGTTCCTGTTTTGCTGCAGACGGAGGCGATTGTCTTTTGTTCCTCTTTGCCTTGGGAGAAACAGACGCGTCGCGCGCATGATCAGGAGTGAAAGACACGGAATCATCGTCGTCATCGGCGAGGAAAGCGGCGGCGATATCGTCATCGGAATCCATTCGACGTCGCCGTTTTTTGCTTTGAGAGGCAGCTGCTACGGGTGACGCCGATTCAGGCATTGGCCTTGTAGGCGACCGTTTCGTTTTGGCTCGAGCTGCTTTCTTTTGTTCTTTGCTGCCTGGCAGCGGCTTCCCGGTGCTCTTAAACCAAGCCTTTGTTTGTTGAATTAATTCTGGTTCGATGTCTCGAAAAGCATCTACCATTTCTTGCGCCGTCGACCAGCGAGCATCGCGATCGGATTCCAAGCCCTTCATGATAATTTCGGCGATGCGAGGGTTCACATCAGGAGTCAGTTCGAGAATTGGGATGGGTGGATTGTTGATATGCTGCATAACGGCATCAAGTGTGACGGCTGATGCCCACGGATGTCGTTTGGTGTACATTTCATAGCACGTGACTGCATAAGAAAAAACATCTAAACGCTGGTCGGTGGAATGGCGTTTGATCAGTTCTGGAGCAAGGTAGTTTGCTGTCCCCGTTCTGTTGCCTGGCTTTTGAAAGTCTGGCGTGTTGGGAACTGTTAAGCCAAAGTCGATCAGCTTAATGTTGTTCTTATCCGTGATCATGATATTTCGAGGACACAGATCTCGGTGAATCCACTGCTGCTGGTGAAAGTACGCGAGCGCTTCACCAATTTGGATCATGTAACGAATGCGATAGCGGTGCATTTCGTCAGACTGCAGATCCACGAGGAGGCTCAACCCAGAACCTTCGACAAATTCCATTACCAGAAAGACTTCGTCATCAGTAGAAATGCCCGTTTCTAAAGTTTGCACGATATACGGGTGACGCAACTGAGCTGCAATGTCTTGCTCTGGAGGCTTGTTGAGACCTTGGAAGCGGTTTTCAAACTTGCGAGTTTTGTCTTTATCCAGAACTTTCACAGCGATACTGCGACCGTCGACTTTGTCTTCAGCTCGCCAAACTTTCGACATACTGCCTTGGCCAATTGTGCCAAGCAGATGAAAACGTTTTTTAAGGTCGACCTTGTCGACTTTGGCTTTTCCGAAAAGACTCATGGCTGTCGGCACTTTCGCAGGCAAACAAAACGATTGCTTAAAATCACAAGTGAAATGCAATCGTACTGTGATTTCTGATCGAAGAACAGTCTTTTGTGATTTCAGTCTGCGGCGTGAGTTTTCACGATACGGATTTTTAGCAAACGCAAGGCGAGTCAGCAGATGCTCGGATCTCGGGAGACATCAACTTGCATCGCAATCACCACAATTTGCTGCTTGGATGCAGCATTGATTGTGGTTGCAGCCATGTGGCTATGAAGTTGATTTCCACGTGGTCAACAGACGGGTGCTTGCTGAGACGTGCGATTTCTGAGACGTGCGATTGCTTGCCGTTCAACAAACACAACGGTGTGTGAGGCACTTGCCTACGCTGGCGTTGAGACGGGGGTAATTTGCCCAAGCGGCTGATAAAACAGACCGTTGGGCGTTTGAAGTTCGCTTCGGTTGTCACGAATGAAACCGAAGCGAATGCGAACCGGAGGCGTATTCAAGCTTGCCTTGTGACAAGCGATTAGCCGTTCATGACTTGGTTGATTGTGTTTCGCAAAACAGCTCCGCTTTTCGTGAGTGCGGCTGATTCTTTGCTCCACAGTTCCACTTCGATATGACTTTTGACGCCGCTGCGTCCCATCACAGTAGGAACAGATAGACAGACATCGTGGATTCCATAGGCTCCATTTTGAAGACTACTTACCGGCAGAATCCGGTCGTCATCCAAGGCAATGCTGTGAACCACATCGGCGATGGATACTCCAACAGCAAAGCCAGCTCCACCTTTCTTTTTGATGACCTCTGCTCCACTGCCACGAGTCTTCTTTTCAACCTGAGCAATGACGTCCGGAGTGACTCCAGGGTATTTATCGAGCGGCAGGTTGGCGATCTGAGCCTGAGACCAGATCGGCACCATGCTGTCGCCGTGTTCTCCGAAGATTGTCACATTGGTTTGAGTCGCTGGGACATTCAAACGCAGAGCCAGCATGCTGCGAAGGCGAGTTGTGTCTAGAACGGTTCCCAAGCCGATGACTTGGTTCGACGGAAGCCCCAGTTCTTTAACGGCTAGGTACGTCAACACGTCAACCGGATTGGACACAACAAAGACGATGGCGTCTTTCTTCATTCCGTGCTGTTTCACATCCGCCAAAATATTTTTGAACAACGCCACATTACGGTTGATCAGGTCCAAGCGACTTTCGTCTGGCTTACGTCGAAGACCAGCAGTGATAACAATAACATCGCTGTCTTTGCACAGTTCTGTGCCACCAAACGAAATTGTTTGAGGAGCCATGATGGATGCACCATGGATTAGGTCCAGAGCTTGGCCTTCGCACAAGTCTTGGTTGACGTCAACCAGAGCAATTTCTTTGACGATTCCGCCAGCTTGCAGGGCAAACCCTGCACAAGAGCCCACTAACCCGCCACCACCAATAATGCTGACTTTCATCGTAATCTTCCTGTGTCTTCTTTGCTTACTGTTGGAACAAGCAGACTTAGACTTGCTTGTCGAAATGAAGGTCGAGCAAGATTGCTCGCTTAACTGTGGATCATTCCACCTACTTGCCCAATGCGGCAAGAACCTGATTTGTGATCATTTGAACAAGATCTTCGCTGCCAGTACCGGCAGCTGCTGGTGTTTCGCACGCTGTTCCACAAGGTTCTTGCAGAATGCCAGGATAGCTTGGTGCAGCAGCGAAGGCTCGTTGAACGGGAATTTGTTCCTTGTAGCCTTCACGGAATGCACTGTTTCCGCAGAGATCGCAGTCTTCGTTGTGGAAACGAGGATCGTCGAAGCCCCATTTTTTCTTCAGGTCCAACAGTTCGCGACTTTTGCCTTCACTTAAATATTCTGGCTGGCCCATCTGCTTAGCGAGAAGCAACATCTTGCAATAAGCGTCCAGAATTTCTGTTTTCCAGTAAGCGTCTTCAACACTTGTTCCGAAGCTAACCGTCCCGTGGTTCTTCAGAATCACGGTGTTGGTTGCCTTCAGAAACGGAGTCACTGTTTCAGCGAACTTTTGGTCACCAGGTGTTTCGTAAGGAGCGATTGGCACTTCGCCCATGAAGACTTCTACTTCAGGAAGAATACACTGAGGAATGGGTTCTCCGGCGATGGCGAAAGCTGTGGCGTGAGGAGGATGGCAATGGACGACTGACTTGACGTCTGGTCGGTTTCTCATGATTTCCAAATGCAGCAAAACTTCACTGGTTCGCTTTCGCTTGCCTGCAATTTGATCGCCGTTCATATCGACAGCACAGATGTCGTCTGGCTTCATGAAGCCTTTGCAAATTTGAGTTGGCGAACACAGAACTTCGTTTTCGCCGACTCGAATACTAATGTTGCCATCGTTCGCTGCGGCAAACCCCTTGTTGTACAGGCGCCGCCCGATTTCGCAGATGTCTTCTTTCAGCTGACGATCGTGAATTCCGCTGGTCCATTTGCTCATGAGATTGCCTTTTCGAGAGTCGGTTTGATTTCGAGTTGAGTAATTTTATTTTCGGTTTGTCAGAAGCAGATGGCGACTGCCAAGGCTTCTTCATGTTGTGTTGGCTGGCTGCTTAGTCGACATCGATGGTGTCGAGAATTGCTGCGTTGTAGCCGTCGATTGGTTTTGTGTTTGGGTGGAATGGAGCTGCGGCTTCGGCACTTTCGCTCACTGCGAGTAAAGAACCATTGCCTGCTCCTAATTCATCAAGAATGACGATGGGTTCCGTTCGTCCTGCGATCTCTCCCTTGATTCCTTCGTGAGTCAACGGCACCACAAGTTTCCATGATGCTCCCTCAAGGAATTCTGCGGATTTCGACAAAGTCACTTTGCCTATGCACTCCATAATTCTCATCGGATGTTTCCTAGAAGTACGCCCGCTGAATCATGCCACAAGATCAGCCTGTGACAAATTCAGGTCGAATGGCCGTTAGCTTCGTATTTCTTTCCATAATGCTGGCTGGTTTCGACCAACTGACAGTTCCTGCAGAAGACTCATCAACCCTGCAATCGACCACCCTTTGGGGTTCAAGCAAATGACGTTAGCCGCCATTGCTGTTTGCAGAGCTGAAAGATGATCTGTTGGATTGACAACGGCTGCTCGAAATCGTTGATTTCGATTTAGCAAACAGGCAGCCACTGACGGCTGCTGCACGCTGCACAACATGATGGTGTTTTCGTTGGTTGCTACTTCTGTTGCCGCATGAAAGTCTGTTGTGGATGTCACAACAGGCCACTGTGCGGATCGTAACGCTGCCTGCAACGTTGTGCTTGATGCACTTACGATCGCCACACCTTTCAGTGCTGCTGGCTTGGCAAATCTGCTGTTACTGAGATTGATTTTCTGTTGGCTGATGTAGTCGCGAGCAGACGGAGTGATCACCGCACCTGACGAAATACGAATGGTTCGTCCTTCGGCTTTTGCGGCAATCAGTGTGTCTTCGGTAATGATCAGTCCGTGAACTTCAATACTGCTTGCCTTTTGAACCATGCCTGTGGAAGCCGCTGCTGTTTGCGACTGAGCAGCACGGGGCGGCTGAGCGTGCACAGCAACACCGCTGTTGCGCAGTTCATGCAGCACTTGCTGAGTGATCGATTCCACTTGTTGGCGTGTGAAGTTCAAAGGAAGTTTCAAGAGGTCCAAAGAGTGATTGTGAACGAGAGATGTTTGCTGAAAGAGAGTCTGTGTGTTTGATTTAGTCGTGATCAATAATGCCTTGAACCGCAAACCGGATCGGGCAATCGTTTCTTCCTGTGAGTGCTCGAATGGATTTTCCGTCACTGGTAAAGAACACCTTGTCGCCCTTGCGTGCTCCCATGCTGTCGATTGCAAGAAAGGGAAAGCCTTCTGGTTGGTCGCTGTGATCTAAGGGCTGGATAGCCGTCAGCTTCCATGCGTCTAAGCTGGAATGCTTGACGGTGGCTGTTGCGTTTCCAATAACCAAAGCAGTTTGCAAGTGAGTCAGGTTTCGGGGTTGAGGGTTACGGTTTCAGGAAGTTCTGTTGGAGATTCACAGCAGCAACAGGCCGTCAAATAATTCGCAGATCTTCGACCATGGCACAGCGACGTTGTCGAGTAAATGTCATCGGACTGGTGACTCCTTCGCCTGTTGGAGTCGCAATGCTAAAAGATGGGAAGCCTTCGCCACCGAGTCCCAACCCCGCCATGCAGGGGCCGTTTTTGACAAACAGCGTGGTGTTCATCAGGCGGCCCATTTTGGTAATGGTGCGGATATCTCGAGAGTGGATAATGCCTGTGTGTCCAAATCCGTGTTCGTACTTCACAGCCAAGTCGATGGCGTGGTCAGCACAGTTGGCTCGCACAAAGGGCACAAAGGGCATCATTTGTTCTTCAGGAACAAACGGGTTGTGTTCGTCTGTTTCGCCGTACAGAATTTGAGTCTCTGGAGAGATCGTTAGCGTCAGATGTGTATAAGAGACAGACCGAGTCCCAACCCCGCCATGCAGGGGCCGTTTTTGACAAACAGCGTGGTGTTC
>CAYTUE010000004.1:0-12105 GCA_964441085.1 uncultured Planctomycetaceae bacterium | reverse complement strand
ACCGAGTCCCAACCCCGCCATGCAGGGGCCGTTTTTGACAAACAGCGTGGTGTTCATCAGGCGGCCCATTTTGGTAATGGTGCGGATATCTCGAGAGTGGATAATGCCTGTGTGTCCAAATCCGTGTTCGTACTTCACAGCCAAGTCGATGGCGTGGTCAGCACAGTTGGCTCGCACAAAGGGCACGAACGGCATCATTTGTTCTTCAGGGACAAACGGGTTGTGTTCGTCTGTTTCGCCGTACAGAATTTGAGTCTCAGGAGAGATCGTTAGCCCAATTTGAGCGGCCAACCAAGACGCGTCTTTGCCAATGAAGTCTCTATTTAAATGATAGTGATCGTTGGCATCTTTGGGGGGAGTAAACGCCTTGGCAGTGAATGCTGCCACTTGTTGAGCATCTAGCCGATATCCGCCATTTTGGCCAACTGCTGTCATCAATGGATCAAAAATCGAATTGACAGCGAAGACTTCTTTTTCGGCGATACACAGCAGATTGTTGTCAAAGGCAGCTCCTTCAACAATTGATTTCGCAGCGTTGTTGATGTCTGCTGTGGCATCAACCACAACGGGTGGGTTACCAGGGCCAGCCACGATGGCTCGCTTGGGGCTTCCCAATGCGGCTCGAGCAACCGCAGGGCCACCCGTCACCACCAACAATTTGACTCCACGATGATCAAAGATCGCCTGAGCCGATTCAATCGTTGGTTCGCCGATAATGACAAGCAGGTTTTTTAACCCAGTGGCTTCAAAGATGGCTTTGTTGAAACGGCGAGTTCCTTCGGCCGCGATTCGTTTTCCGCTGGGGTGAGGATTCACGATGACTGTGTTGCCAGCTGCCACCATGTTAACAAAGTTGGCAGCCAGTGTTGGCAGTGAGTGAGTCACAGGAGTAATGGCTCCGATGACTCCGAAAGGAGCATGTTCGGTGACGGTCAAGCCGAAGTCTCCACTGACAGCTTCTGTCTGAAGAGCTTCAATTCCGGGGACGGATCGAACAACTCGAAGCTTGCCGATTTTGTGTTCGAGGCGACCGACTTTGGTTTCTTGAAATTCCAGAAGGCCAAGTTCTTCGGCTTGTTCATCGCAAATGGTTTTTACGATTTCGATGGCTTTGGCTCGATCTTCCATTGATGCAGCGGATAGCTGCTTGAAGCCTTCGTTGGCAGCAGCAACCGCTTGATCGACGTCGTTGAAAACTCCCCAATCACCTGCGGCAGCTGGAGTCGCTGGAGCCGCTGAACCAGATGAAATCTGGCTCAGAACTTCCTGAACGATTTGGCGTACTGCTTGTTCTGTGGCTTGCATGGTTTTGATTTCTGTCTGCTGGTGACGGTGATTGATTTGGTGGGTTCGTACGGCGACCCGATGTTTCAGAGTCGCAAAGCTGGGCTAGCTCATTTCAATTTCTCGAAGGCGTTCAGTGACTTGGTTTTGCATGCCGTATCCAGTTGGGATTCGCAAAATAATGAGGACAATGAGGACACCTATAATCGCCAGACTGCCACCCCATTTTTCCACCATGTAAGCGATGGCGTTGAAGAAGACGGCACCTTCTAGAATCGCTGACCCGATGATGTGTCCACTACGCATTGAAGTCAGGACGGTCATCTGTTGATCTTCCAAAGACATGCCCTGAAGATCAGCTTTGCTTACGGATTCAAGCTGTTTCGTCATCACGACCTTCGGCACGATTGCATGAGCAACAAAGTTGGCTGCTGCCATTGCAAAGCCGATTACGGACACAACACTGGGCTGCCCGTTGATCTGGCCCTTGTTCAAGAAGAACATAATGCCCGTCACAAGTGCGGAACTCAAAACCAAAGCGAACGTGACAATCTGCATTCCACGAACGGCTTGCAGGAAAGCCGGCGATGGCCGCCCTTCCGTCGCAAAATCGTTTTGTGAATGTTGTTCAAACATGGCTTGTTGCTGTGTGCTTTAAGAGTAAGTGATCGCGGTCAATATGTGCTGTCAGTTTGGGGCTCGTACTAACCGTCGCTCGTTGAAAAAATTTCCTTGTCGTGAACATTGACAGAATCAACTGTGCCAATGATGGCACAGTCAATGGGAAGTGTTTTGGTGGCAGTTGTGAATCGAGCACTACTGCCTTGGACGCACAAAACCACTTCTCCTTCGCCTGCTCCGACGGTGTCCACTGTGATGAACGACCGGCCTGTTGGCTTCAGGCTGCTTTGATCCTTTTCGTCGACTCGAAGAGGTTCCACGATCAGCAGCTTTTGGCCGACTAATTCGGTGGCTTTGTGAGTTGAAATCACGCTGCCCGTTATTCGTCCAAGAAACATCAGTTTTGCCCTTCTGGCGATTTCATCACATTCAACCTAACTGCTTAGCCAATCACTGCGGCTGTTTGACGTGCGACAACCAATTCTTCGTTTGTTGGAATGATCCACGCTTGAACTCGACTTCCGTCGGCGTGAATCTGAAGTTCTTGGTCTCGCTTCGCAGCGTCGTTCTTTGCTGCATCCAACTGCAAACCTGCCCATTCCATGTTCAGGCAACTGTTTGCTCGAATTCGTTGGCTGTTTTCACCGATGCCGCCTGTAAAGACGACAGCGTCGATTCCACCAAGCAATGCCATGTAAGAACCGATGTACGAGCGAATGGAAGCTTCTAACATCTTCAACGCCAATTCGGCTCGCTCATGCCCATCTGCTGCTGCATCTTCTAGATCTCGACAGTCCCCGCTGACTCCACTGATTCCCAGCAGGCCACCCTTTGAACTCATGTCGGCCAGAACCTGTTCGAAGCTCAACCCTGTCGCCTTCATGATGACAGGAATGGCATAGGCGTCGAAATCACCGACTCGGTTGTTATGAGGCAAGCCACCTTGAGGGCTCATTCCCATGGAAGCAGCTTTGCTTTCCCCGCTGTCAATGGCACAGATTGATGCACTGCCACCCAGATGGCAGCTGATGATTTTTAAGTCATTTCGACCTAGCAATTCTGCCGTGCGACCGGCGATAAACCGATGGCTGGCTCCGTGAAATCCCCAACGGCGAATTTCATGATCGGTATACCATTCGTAAGGAACCGCGTAGGCTCGGTTTTCGAATGGTATCGTTTCGTGAAATCCGGTTTCCAAGGCTGCCACCAGTGGAATTTGAGGAAACGCAGATTGCAGTTGCCGCATTGCTTTCACATAGGGCGGATTGTGAGCTGGAGCGATGTCTGACAAAGCATCCATTTTTTCCAGCAGCTGATCATCGACCTTGCGGACTCCGCTTAGGCTTCCTGCAAACACGGCCTTGAATCCGATTCCTGCGACTTCGTCCACAGACTTCAGGCAACCGTGATGACCATCTGTCAGTTGCTCTAAGCAAATCTTGACTGCGGCGGCGTGGTCCGGAATGTTCTGTTCCGAAGTGTCGCTGAAGTCACCGATTGAAACCGAACACTTGCTGATCGATTCCCCAATGCGATCAATGCCACCTCGAGCTAGTTCCGTTTCGTTCGACAAATCGAACAAACGATACTTGAAGCTAGTTGATCCCAAATTGGCGACAAGAACGATCATGGAGGACAGGTTTCAGAGAGAAAGGTTCAGGAGAAAGAAACATTGGGTTTCAGCTTGTGGGCTTCAGGTTTGCGATGACAGTCAGCACCGCCCGCATCCCCGAAACCTTATGGCTGAACCCATCGGTGCTTGTGACCTAAGCGAATTGCTCAAGCAAGGTTGCTTCTGGGCGAGGAATCAGGTGAGCACTCACCAGTTCGCCAGATTGAGACGCAGCAGCGGCTCCTGCATCAACGGCTGCTCGAACAGATCCGACATCACCTTTGATGACTGTGGTCACGAATGCTCCACCAATCTGAACTTGCTTAACCAAAGTGACGTTGGCTGATTTTAGCATCGCATCGGATGCTTGAATCTGAGCGATCAGTCCTTTGGTTTCGATCATTCCAATAGCTTCTGACATGGGGTATCCCTTTTGTACGAATGTTGTTTGAATTTGAAAGCGAAAGGCTTTGAGACAGGGGGAGTTGAAGGCACGGGAGTTGAAGACACGGTCACAACAGACCTGAACACTTCACTCTGTCTGCGAAAACCTTTATTTTGTTGCTTTGGCTTTTGGCAGAACGGCGGTCAGACCTTCAGCAGGTCGTGGAATCACTTCCACGCTCATGACTTCGCCGAGCTTTGAAGCCGCTTGAGCTCCCGCGTCGATGGCTGCTTTGACTGCTCCAACATCACCAACGATGAATGTTGTGACAAGTCCGCTTCCGATCTTGTCCCAGCCAATCATTGTCACGTTTGCTGCTTTGAGCATTGTGTCGACAGCTTCGAGCATGCACACGAAGCCCTTCGTTTCGATCATTCCCAGAGCTTCCATTGCTTTTGCCATTTGTTTGCTTTCAGGTTTTAGGGTTCAGGAGTGAGTATTTATGGAGAACCAGCAAGCAGTTGCTGCTGGAATTCTTCGTGATTGTTGCTTGTCTTCTACTTCTGTAGTCGGCCTCTGTGAGAGAGGCTTCTCGCTTGGGCCAACCTGTTTGGGCCAACCCGTCCAGACCAACCCGCTTGGGATCGGCATTAAGCTCAATGCTGGCAACCGCAAGCTTCTGGTTTAACCAGTTCGACTTTGGTTGCCTTTTCAAGATTGATGGCGTTGCCTTCGTCGGTATCTAAGTGGACTTCCAACTTGATGTTGTCGCCGGCTCGAACCGCCAAGTCTTCCAGCACCGTCGTGCAACCGGGCGATTCCACTCGCAGGTGAATGAGTTCTTTGTCGGCGACTTTGTAGTGAGCTAAATCGGCAGGGCCCATGTGAACGTGTCGAGCCGCTCGAATCACGCCTTGCTCCAGTTCAACGACGCCTTTGGGGCCAACCAGGACGCAGCCGGGAGTCCCTTGAACATTACCGCTGATGCGAACAGGCAAGTCGATACCAAGGGAAATTCCATCGGTGAATGCCAGCTCGACCTGAGAATCATCTCGACAAGGCCCGAGAACTCGAACGTTAGGAATCATTCGGCGGCGGGGACCGACAACGGCCACTGTTTGTTCGGCGGCGTAGTACCCGTCTTGGTACAGATCTTTTTGAGGAGTGAGAGTCGCTCCGGCACCGTAAAGGATTTCAACGTGTTCTTGAGTCAAGTGAACATGGCGAGCTGAAATGTTCACAAGCAGCGGGTTGCGATTTGCATCTGCTGCGACAGGCTGAGCGGCTGTGTTGCTCGCTGCAGCTCGCATCACAGGAATGCCAGATGCGGGCGAAGCTGGTTGCTGCTGATCCAGAATACGACGAACGATTTGTTCGATATCACTTCTGTTGAAAGACTGAGTGCTGATCACGCTGTTGACGTCTCCAGTGATGACAGTAAGACGGGCTTGTCAAAAGATGCAAGAACCGTTTTGCAGGTCCGCCTTACTATGGCTGAATGATAAAGAGCAAAAATTGTCTATTGATCGACCGTTGCCGATTCCATCGAAGCGACAATCATCGCAATGTTGTGTTCTTCAATCTGTTTGATCCATTCGCTTTCAATTCCATCGTCCGTGATGATTTGGTGGACAGAATTTAAAGCACACAGATGACTGAGTGCTCGATGTCCAAACTTACTGCTATCCGCCACAACTGTGACTTTGTCTGCTGATTCAATCATCTGGCGTTCGGTTTCCACCAAAAGAGCATTGCTGTTAAACAAGCCTTCCGGCATCACACCTCCTGCCCCCATGATCAATTGATCGACATGGATCTGTTTCAAAGCTCGAACTGCTTGATCACCCAAGGCCACTCCCGTTTTGGGATACACGTATCCCCCAACGAAAATTAGTTCCACTAACGGTTCGTTCATCAAAGTCGACGCAATCGGAAGTGAGTTTGTGACGACCTGCAAGGATTTACCGCGCAGTGCTCGGGCGACTTCCAAAGTCGTTGTTCCGCCGTCCAGCAAAATCGTGTCTCCATCAGAAACAAACTCGACTGCACGTTCAGCAATTCGAGTTTTCTGTTTGGAGGCTTGGTTTTGCCGAGCCTGCAGGTCCGAAAGTGAATCCCCCGCATAGGCCGCTCCACCTCGAGTCCGATGCAGTTGCCCCTGAGAATCCAGTCGTTCTAAATCTCGTCGAATTGTCGATTCGCTGACCCCAACCTCTGCCACCAACTGCTGCAGAGACACAAAGCCAGATTGCTCAGCAATCCGCAGAATCAGATTCCTCCGCTCTTCAGTGATCATGTCATTCGTGCCAGAAAACGATTTGTTTTGCAAATTATTGCAAGTTGTAAAACCAGAATCAATCATCCAGTTGACGGATTATGAAAGAATATGCACGAAAGGTGCCTAGTTGCCAATTCCTCCCTGAGTGATTTCGACGTAAACGCCTGCTGAAATGCAGCATGGATAGCTTTGTTGGCCGAAAACCGAAAGGCTTCAGGCGATTGCGTGTCACAGATTGACAATGGCACCGTGGAGCCGCTGGTTTGGTTTTGAGCACCAACTGCAGGATTCGCTATGTCCTTTCGGCCTCGCTTGGGGACGTTGTGGGAGAAGATTCTGTGTTGGTTACAGCGAGGGCGGTGTCTGGTTGAGTTCCGATCAGGCCCTTGACCTGTACTTGCCTTCGAGTTTGAATCTTCATGCCTAAGATAGAGTCATAGCGCCCGGGAGACTGCTAAGCACTTCTGCTAATCGGCCACCAAAGTTCGGAATGAGATGGGAATCAAAGACAACGGGTTTTGTGTTTCGGCGTGAAGTCCTAACATGTGGCCCCAACAGGGCAGCGAACGGACACCGAAGTTGAACTTTGCTTCAGCATGAATCTTGGGGGAAAAACGACCTGTCTTCCACCCCGCCTATCTTCACCTTGCCCGTCACAATCAATCAAAAACAGCCAAAACCGATCGTATGACCAGCAAGCCTGATATTCGCGAAATCCTTGACGAACGCATCATGATCATTGATGGATCAATGGGTGCGTTAATCATGTCGGATAATCCGACGGAGGAAGGCTATCGAGGTGAACGGTTCAAAGATCACCACATCGATGTTCGCAACGCGACGGACTTATTGGTTTTGACTCAGCCGGAATTGATCGCAAACATCCATCGTCAGTACTTGGATGCTGGAGCGGATATTATTGAAACAGACACCTTCAATGCGTCGCTTGTCGGCATGAAGGAATTTGATCTGTCTCATTTGGTTCATGAGTTGAATCAAACGGGAGTCGAACTGGCTCGCTCGATCGCTGATGAGTACACGGCAAAAAATCCCAAGAAGCCTCGATACGTCGCAGGGAGTATTGGACCAACCAATGTTCAGCTTTCGATGAACGCGGATACTCCGGGAACTCGAGTCGTAACTTTCGACGAAATGGTCGAAAGTTATGCTGAGCAGGTTCGAGGAATGCTGGATGGTGGAGTGGACTTACTGCTGCCAGAAACCAGCTTTGATACTCTGAATATGAAGTCGTGTTTATTCGCGATTTCAAAAGTGTTTGAAGAACGTGGCACGGAAGTGCCCGTGATGATTTCCGGTACTGTCTTTGCCGGTGGAGTCACCCTGCTTGGTCAAACGGCGGAAGCGTTTTACACGGCCGTCGAACACTTTGATGCCATGAGTATCGGTTTTAACTGTGCTTTGGGGCCTCAGCAGATGAAGCCTTATCTGCACACACTTTCGGAAATCAGCACGCGCTATGTGACCTGCTATCCCAACGCGGGAATGCCTGATGGGATGGGAGGCTTCGATAATACCGCAGGAGAATTTACTGAACACGTGGTGTCTTCTGCCAAGGCGGGGCTGATTAATATTGTCGGAGGGTGTTGTGGGACGACTCCAGACTACATTCGCAGCGTTTCAAAAGCTGTTCAAGGTTTGAAGCCTCGTAAGCCATCAACGGGAATGGGATGGTCGACGTATTCTGGATTCGACTATTTGCCGTTGCGTCCTGATACGAACTTTCTGAACGTTGGTGAGCGAACGAATGTGACGGGGTCACGCAAGTTTGCTCGATTGATTCGAGAAGAAAAGTATGACGAAGCTTTGAGTGTTGCCGCCGATCAGGTGGAAGGCGGAGCTCAGGTCATCGACGTCAACATGGACGAAGGCCTCTTGGATGGTCCTCGCTGCATGGAAAAGTTTCTGTGGCTGCTGCATGATGACAACATGCGAGTTCCCATCATGATCGACAGTTCTAACTTCGAAGTGATCGAAGCTGGCCTGAAATGCGTTCATGGAAAAGCGATTGTAAACAGTATCAGTTTGAAGGAAGGTGAAGCAGACTTTCTGGCAAAGGCAAGATTGATTCGACGCTATGGCGCCGCTTCGATTGTGATGGCGTTCGACGAAGTTGGCCAAGCGGCGACTCGAGAAGACAAGGTCCGCATCTGTAAACGTGCCTACAAGTTGCTGACCGAAGAAGCCAACTTTCCGCCAACCGATATTATTTTCGACCCGAACATTCTGACGGTTGGAACAGGCATGGAAGAACATGCCAACTACGCGGTCGATTTCATCGAAGCCGTTCGAGAAATCAAACGTGAATGTCCCGGAGCAAAAACATCGGGCGGTGTCAGCAACATCAGCTTTAGTTTTCGAGGCAACAACGTTGTCCGAGAAGCCATGAACGCTGCCTTCTTGTTCCATGCGATTCGCGCGGGCTTGGATATGGGCATCGTGAATCCGACTCAGCTAGAAGTTTACGATGAAATCGACAAAGAACTGTTGGTGTACATCGAAGACGTACTGCTGAACCGTCGAGCAGACGCGACGGAACGACTGATTGATTACGCCGAAACCGTCAAGGACAAAGCCGCTGGCACGGTAAAGACTTTGGAATGGCGAGAAGGCACAGTCGAAGAACGGCTACAGCACGGATTACTGAAAGGCATCCTCGATTACATCGACGACGATATTGAAGAAGCTCGTCTGAAATACGGCAAACCGCTAGACATCATTCAGGGGCCGTTGATGGACGGCATGAATGTCATTGGTGAGCTATTTGGCGCAGGGAAAATGTTTTTGCCTCAGGTCGTTAAGTCGGCTCGAGTGATGAAGAAGGCGGTTGCGTGGCTGGAACCCTTTATGGAAGCCGCGAAAGCTCTGGGTGATGAAAACGACCGGTTTGATGCCAGCGGACGCTTCAAAGGATTGCGTGACGAAGCGGTAAAGATCGTTGAAGAAACCGAAGCGAATTCAGACGGTTCAGAAGCGGAGAGTAGTGCTCGAGGAACCTTCTTAATTGCCACGGTCAAAGGGGATGTTCACGATATTGGTAAGAATATCGTGGCTGTTGTTTTACGTTGCAATAACTTCAAAGTGGTTGACTTAGGAGTGATGGTGTCCTGCGAACGCATTCTTGAAGAAGCCAAGAAGTGCAATGCGGATATCATTGGGTTAAGCGGTCTGATTACTCCATCGCTGGAAGAAATGATCGTGGTGGCTCGTACGATGAAAGAAGAGGGCTGGGATATTCCTCTTTTAGTCGGAGGAGCGACAACGAGTGCAAAGCATACGGCTGTGAAAATTGCAGAAGCCTACGATCACCCCGTGATTCATGTGGGTGATGCGTCGCTGTCTGTGGGAGTTGTTGAAGCGTTGCTTGATCCGGGATCTAAGCCCGCCTTTGTCACAAAAAACCTAGAAGCTCAAGAAAAAGCTAGAGCAGCTTTTGGTAAACGCCAGCAGGCGAAGCTGGTTCCCTATCAAGAAGCACTTGAAAAGCGATTTCAGATTGATTGGCAGGCATATACTCCTGCGAAGCCAGAATTCGTGGGAACTCGAACGATCGAAAGCCTGCCTCTGGAAGAATTGGTTCCGTATATCGACTGGAGCCCTTTCTTTAGCAGTTGGCAGTTGATCGGCAAGTACCCTCGAATCTTTGACGATGCTGTGGTAGGTGAAGAAGCGAAGAAGTTGTTTGAGGATGCTCAGGCGGAATTAAAAATTCTGCTGGCAGACAAATCATTAACGTGCAAAGCTGTGTATGGTTTCTTTCCGGCGAATGCGGATGGAGACGATATTGTTTTGTGGTCTGATGAAGAACGCACGGAAGAGCGGATGAGATTTCCGATGCTGCGTCAACAATGGGAACGAGTTGGGCAGAAAGACTATCGGTCGTTGGCAGACTATGTGGCTCCTGCGAGTAGCGATGGTGCGAACCATATTCCCGATTACATGGGAGCATTCGCGTGTACGGCGGGGCACGGTTGCGATGAACTGGCGAAAACGGTCGAAGCTGAAGGGGATGACTATCGGTCGATCATGATTAAGGCTTTGGCGGATCGATTTGCAGAAGCCTTTGCAGAGTACTTGCATGCAAAAGTGCGAAACGAATGGGGCTTTGGTTCGACGGAAGGTCTCTCCAATGACGACTTGATTGCTGAAAAGTATCAGGGCATTCGGCCAGCGTTTGGTTACCCATCGTGCCCAGACCATCTGCCCAAGGGGCCGTTGTGGGAACTGTTGGATGCAGAAGCAACGACAGGAATGACGCTAACGGAAAGCTTCGCCATGCTCCCTGCATCGTCCGTCAGTGGAATGTACTTCAGCCTTCCGCAGGCTCGCTACTTTGCAGTGGATCGCATTACGAAAGATCAAGTGGAAGACTATGCCAAACGCATGAAGATCACACTGAAAGTGGCCGAACGCTGGCTGGGACCAAACCTTGGCTATACGCCATAGAGCAATGTGGAAAAGAATGAGTTGATCATTCGCAGTTTGCCAGTTGGTCTTTGTGTTCTCTGGTTGGGAATTGTCGGTCGTTGATGTTGGGAGAAATCACGAGTCAACGTGCAGTTGATTCGAGGCCTCGAAACAAAGCGCTGCCAATTCGGACGACTGTGGCTCCTTCTTCAATGGCCACTTCAAAGTCTCCGCTCATTCCCATGGACAGCTGATCTAAGTTCCATGTGGAAGGGACTTGATCGGTATCGTTCACAATGGAGTCTCGAAGCTGGCGTAGTCCTTGAAACGTTGTTCGTGCCTGTTGCATGTCTTGGCTTGCCGGAGCCATCGTCATCAAGCCTCGCACATTTACTTTGCTATGTTCTTTTGCCAAGTCATTCCAGAGTGAACGGACTTCGGGCACTGTGAATCCCGACTTACTTTCTTCTTCGCTGACATTGACCTGTAAAAGAATGTTTGGCTGAATATTGAGATTCTGTGCTACGTCGCAGACTTTGCGAAACAGACGAAGCGAATCAATGGAATGAATCAGTTGACAGTGAGGAAGCACGCTTTTCACTTTGTTGCGTTGCAGCTGGCCAATCAAATGCCACTGAATTTGCGTGAGCTGCTGTTGGCGTTCAACAAGCTGCTGGGGACGGTTCTCTCCAAATTCACTGTGAACTTTTGCGAGCTGTTGTACCCATGCCCAGTCGGCATACTTTGTGACGGCAACGAGGTGGACATCACTTGAGGATCGATTTGATCGTTCACAGGCAGCTTGAATTCGCTCGTGAATTGAATTCAGGTTGCTGTGTACTGTCTGCAGAATCACTTCAGCGGATTGCACATTGTTAGACATTGAGAAAATCAATCAGTGATCATTGGAAGCGTGCTGTCGTCGATCTTTTCGGCAACAAGCTGAGCCTGCAGGTTTGTGGATGAAAGAGATGAGATCATGGTGCTTAGTTGATAATCTCAGACCGTGCAAACGCGTCGTCAAGCCCGTCCAAAACGTTGTTGAATTGAAAGTCTGCCAGCTGATGATATTGAAACTTGCTGGTGACTTTTTTGTTTGCTGATCGAGCTCGCCCCGTTGCGTTTGCCGAACCAAACACGGGGGCAGCCGCTTTTGAGAGTTGGGCGAGACGGTCATAGTATTGCTGACGAACAACGGTCTCCGTGTTGGCGACGTTGATGACCGGTTCGGTGGTTTGCTGGTCGGCCAATTTCGTGACCAGAGAAACGGCATCGTCAACGTGAATCAGGTTGAGCCAGTGGTTGGGGTCTCCCGGTAAAGGGACCTGTTTCTTTAGGTCCATGATCCGTCTTAGCAATCGGTTTGGCCCATAAATCCCAGCCAAACGCAGAATGATGGCCGTGTCTTGTGACGTGGGGCTGCTGTTTGCATTTGAATCGATACCAGTCTTTGAATTCACAGTTTTTGCGGCCACGGCTTCTGCAACCACAGCAGAGAAG
>CAYTUE010000003.1:81438-84089 GCA_964441085.1 uncultured Planctomycetaceae bacterium | reverse complement strand
CCCGACTACAGTTTGCGCCGCTCAATTGAAAAGAAGTCGTCTACGCTTTGCTGTTGGCGATGACGGCTTCTTGTCTTGCGAGTTCCAAGTCGTTGTCGACCATTAGTTTTGCCAGTTCTTCCAAAGAAGTTGTGGCTGTCCAGCCGAGTTTTTCTTTGGCTTTCGACGCGTCTCCCAGTAGCAAATCGACTTCTGCTGGACGGAAGTAACGCGGGTCGATTTCGATATAGTCTGCTGGATTCAGGTCAAGCTGAGCAAACACAATGTCTGCGAATTTCTGGACTGTTTGAGTTTCTCCCGTGGCGAGTACGAAATCATCGGGTTCGTCGTGCTGCAGCATTCGCCACATGCCTTCGACATAGTCTTTGGCGAATCCCCAGTCTCGTTTTGCTGCGAGGTTTCCAAGATACAGTTTGTCTTGCAACCCCAGCTTGATACGAGTAGCGGCTCGGGTAATTTTTCGGGTGACAAATGTTTCGCCTCGACGGGGACTTTCGTGGTTGAACAGAATGCCGTTGACAGCAAACAAGTCGTAAGATTCTCGATAGTTCACGGTTTGATGAAACGCGTAAACCTTGGCACAAGCGTAGGGGCTTTGAGGTTTAAAAGGTGTCTTTTCAGTTTGGGGCGTCTGAAGAACTTCTCCATACATTTCGCTGGATGACGCTTGGTAGACTTTTGTCTTCTTGCGTTTGTTTAATTGACGAGCCGCTTCCAACACGTTTAAAGATCCTCCACCTGTCGCTTGCAGGGTGTAGGCGGGTTGGTCAAAGGAAACTCGAACGTGGCTTTGAGCTCCCAAGTTGTAGATCTCATCGGGTTCTACATCGAGGACCAAATTGGTGATGCTTTGACCATCAGTGAGATCTCCATAATGCAGATGGAGCTTTGCATTGTCGATGTGCGGATCCTTGTAGATATGATCGATTCGTTCTGTACCAAACGTGCTGGAACGACGCACAACTCCATGAACTTCGTAGCCTTTTTCAAGCAGCAGTTCTGCAAGATAACTGCCGTCTTGGCCTGTGATTCCGGTGATCAGTGCTTTTTTTATGGTCATTGTGCTGAGGCTGAGTAGTGAAGTGAATGAATTTTGATGACTTGTTTGTCTGTGTGGCAAACAAACTTTTATTTGCTACGAAGTGTTTGTGCCTGTTGCTCGTTCAAGAAGGCGTCGTAAGCAGACTTGAGTCCTTGGGGCAGTTCGATTTTGGGCTGCCATCCCGTGTTACGAATGGTGCTGATGTCGGACAGTTTTCGGGGTGTCCCGTCGGGCTTTGTGGGGTCCGTGAGGATTTCACCTTGGAACCCGACTGTTTTCGCAACCAAGCTGGCGAGGTCGCGAATGCTAATTTCAGATCCACTGCCAATATTGACGAGGTTTGGCGGAGAATCAAGGTTCAGCAAATGCAAGATTCCGGCAGCCAAGTCATCAACATGCAAGAATTCTCGTAGAGGACTTCCTGTCCCCCAAATTGTGACACTTGCATCTTGGTTCAGTTTGGCTTCATGGAAGCGACGAATCAGGGCAGGCAGAACGTGTGAGTTTTCTGGGTGGTAGTTGTCACCAGGTCCATAAAGATTGGTGGGCATTGCAGAATGGAACAGAGACCCATATTGCTGACGATAGAATTGACACAACTTGACGCCAGCAATTTTGGCCAAAGCATAGGCTTCGTTGGTTGGTTCGAGTTCTGCTGTTAAAAGGCTGTCTTCAGAAATCGGTTGAGGCGCCATTCGGGGGTAGATGCATGTACTACCAAGGAACAGGAATCGATTGACACCGTGTTTCCACGCACTGTGGATCGCGTTGGTTGCCATCATGAGATTTTCATAGATGAATTCCGCTGGGTAAGTGCTGTTCGCGTGAATTCCGCCAACTCGTGCCGCTGCAAACACAACGGTTTGCGGTTGGTGCTTTTCGAAAAACGAGTCGACATCCTGCTGACGACATAGGTCAAGTTCAGTGCGAGTCGCAGTGAGTACATGCTGGCACCCAGCTTGTTTTAACTGCTTGCAGACAGCAGAGCCCACCATGCCTCGATGGCCGGCAACAAAAATTGTCTGTTCCTGAAGTGAGGGATTCGTCATTTCGGTTGGAGCGGTTCTGAGTGTGTGAGATGGTCAGGCGGGGAATCGACGGACTTCGTCCCTGTCGGTGACAGGAATGATCCTTGTGACCTTTGTTGGTGATTTTTGCAAGTGTGTCGGATTGGTTAGCGTCCCGATTTTACGCCACACATGTCACCAACACTGTTGATGTGCGTCATCCAACTGAGTTTTTGGCCAATTCAACGACGAATGGTTCACCAAGAAATTTTGGCTTGGTAAACCAAGTAGGTTGGGGCACGGTCTAGCCTACCGGTCGTGTTTTGATACTCACAAGTTGGAAGCGAGGAATCGCTGATTGGCTGCAGGCAAGATACATCCTTGAGGGAAGCAGAGGCCAGAAAGAAATGGTCAGAACGCAAAGGTTATGGCATCTCGATTCCGATATTCCGCGGCGATCAGCATTCCTCTTTCACCATCAGTCGAGTCAATGGTGAGTGGCTTGTTACGACTTCGTTTCAGCACAACATGCTTTGGTCGAAGTTCTGGTAGCATGAGGGGGAGGCGGTGAACGCATTGCGTTGCATGGCACCTGTTTTACC
>CAYTUE010000003.1:61803-81338 GCA_964441085.1 uncultured Planctomycetaceae bacterium | reverse complement strand
CTCGCTCGTTTCTTGCGACCCTCCCTGAGGAAGAGGTGGTTGAAAGTGAACCCACCACCTCTTTCTCATTGGTTCGCTTGGTGCTTCCAACTGGCTCAGACTTTACGAAGCGGGCGTTGCTTCTTCTGGGACATCGTTGCCACTACTGCTATCGGCGTCTTCAAAGTAAGATTCGTTCGGCTTATCTTCGTAAGCGTAGGAGTAGTCACGATAGCGATATCGGTAGTCTGAGTAATTGTAGTTACCGTAACCATAAGCATCTGATTCTTCGACACCGTTGATCACGATACCCGTCATGTTGGCTCCAACATCACGGAGCTGTTCGAGTGCTCGACGACCAAAATCACGAGTGTGACGCGAAAGGCGGATACACAGCAGGACGCCGTCAGTTCGCGGAGCAACACTGCAGGGATCTGTGACAACTAATACAGGTGGGCTATCCACAATCACATAGTCGAATTTTTCTTTCAAGACTTGAAGCAGGTTTTCGTATTCCGGCATCACCAGCAGTTCTGATGGGTTGTTGGGACGACCGCCACAAGGCATGGAAAAATAATTTTCGACCTCGGTTCGATGAATGGCATCATCAACTTCTGCTTTGCCGCGAAGTACATCAACGATTCCTGGTCCAGCGGGAGCACCTGTCAGTTTATGAACTTTTGGCCGTCGAAAGTCACTTTCAACGATAATTGTTTTTTTACCAGACTGAGCGAGCGCGACAGCGAAGTTTTGAGCCAGTGTTGATTTCCCATCTCCTGCAGCGGGGCTGGTGACTTGGATCAGTCGATGCTGACGTCCAGTTGCGCTAAAGCAAACGGCTGTTCGGACAGCTCGGTAGGCTTCCGCAGGCCGAGACCGAGGAAGATGCTGGGTGATGATGGTTTCGTCCAGCGTTGATTTGCTTGCTGCGGCCTTCAGTTTCTTGTCTTGGATATACGGAATATGGCCAACAATTGGGATTCCGAATTCTCGAATAATTTCTTCTGGCTTACGGAAACTACGGTCTGCAGCTTCCACAATGTAGCCAAGGCCTAAGCCAAGGCAGGCTCCTAAGAAGGCTCCCATACCGAGGAACTGGCTGAGTTTGGGGTAGACCAATGTTCCGTGGCGAGCTTCGGTGAGAATACTGGCTGAAACGCCCCCGAAGTTTGTGGGGAGTTCGGTGTCACGCATCTGTTGCTGGACGTCTTCAAACAGTGATGTTTCACGAGCAATTCGACGTTCAAAGGTTGCCCTTTTGTTTTCAAACTCTCGTAATTTTTTCGCCGCAGCTTCTTCGCGCTCCGACATTCGTTGAAATTCCAGTTTCTGTTGGGCGATGACATTCAGGTCTTGGGCGAGTGAATTCAGATAGATCTGAATGAAATCTGGGCGAGCTGGTTTTTCGGTTTCTACGACTGGCAGCTCTGGTTGTTCCGGTTTGGTTTCCAAGCCAGCAAGGCGCTCGTGGTATTGTTGAGTGACTTCAATGCGACGACGAATTTTTTGAAGTTCTGGGTGCCCTGGTCCCAATTCTTCGGCCAGCAAAGATTCTTCGAGTAGCAGTGGCAGGAGAGCTTGGAATAAATTCCTTGCGGTGTTGTTTTTTTCTACAGGGACTGCTGCGGCCAAGTTGGGTGGGTTCTGTTCTTGGACATCTTCAACCTGTTTGCCAATCAGTAAAAGGATCGCATCCCGAGGACTTCCGGCGGCGATGGCTGCTTCGAGACTGGATTTTTCAGCTCGAATTTCTGTTTCACGAATCACCAAACTATTAATTTTTGCTCGAAGGCCAGCAAATTGTTCTCGATGAGGATTGGCCCCGTTACTAAGCAGCGGTGAGTTAAGGTCGAACTGTTCGTATTCATTTTCAAGCGTTGTGAGTGACTTGCTGAGTTCATCTTTTGCTTGAGTTAACAGGCTCTTGAGACGCCCAACGGCATCCTGATAACTTTCTTCTTGATGCTTGATGTATTCGTTCGCCACCGCGTTTGAGATGACAGCCGTGTCATTGGGGTTCGACCCCTTACATGAGATGTTAAGAATATTCGCTGCACTGGAACCGGCAGTGATCATACCACCCAGTCGGCGAATGGCGTCTTCGGATGACAGTCCTGCAAGAGTCGACAGTTGGTCAAGACTGTGAGATTCGATGCATGGCTCTAGCAACTTGCGACTGGTAATGACATATTGTGCGTCGGAAAGATTGCGTTCAGCCAACAGACTTTCGACTCGAGGGTCGGAATTGTGGTGGATGATTTGAAGCAATGCTCCAGAGCTATACAGTGGCGTCTGACGCTGAAAATAGAGGTAGCCTAGCCCTCCCCCTACGATTGCCAGCAGGATAATGAAAGACTTGCGACGGTTTAGGAAGCCCCAAATGTCAAGGCCTTCTTCGTCGTCTCCTGGCATGTTGTCGAGTGATGCCCAAGGGGCGTCTTGAACCTGATTCTGCACGTTGTTTTCCTGCTTAACAATTCTGCCAGATCATTCGAATCCGCAGAGACCGCCTAAAACGGTTTCTCCTGTGCACGATTGTGCACCTAGGAATACAGTGGGTCTACGAATTGCTACTAAAAACGGAGAGGAGATCATGAATCGTTCCGTGTCATGGAACATGGGAAACATGGGAGGTTATGTTGTTTTTGGGGGACGTATAAACGGCGGCTGCGGGAAAACGACCAGATGCGACGACTGCCTATGAAACGTCCAAGAACCGATCGTTCAGCTTCTTCCTAAGATAGCCCATACTTCATGGGCAGGAGGTTACTGGTTTTTACTTAAGCAAATGCGTTCTACTGGTTAACGCGATTTGCGCAGCTTTATCCGGTGAATCGGATATTACGGTCAAGTGTCCCATTTTTCGGTTCGCTGCTTTTCCCGTTTTCCCGTACAAATGCAACTGACTGTCAAGCCGCTCCAAGGGTTGCAAACTGGCTGTCGACCAAGCATTCGGTAAATGCTGACCCAAGAGATTGACCATTGCAGCAGGCTGTACCTGCAAATCGACCGCAGGCTGATTACAAATGGTTCTTAGCTGAAGTTCAAATTGGCTACAGTTGGCTGCTTCAATTGTGAGATGCCCGCTGTTGTGAGGCCGAGGCGCGATTTCATTGACTAATAGCTTTTGGTCTTGAGTCAAAAACAGTTCAAGGCAAAGAACGCCTGTGATATCGAAATGATTCAAGATGACTTCAGCCATGTCTTTGGCTTGATCAGCAATTGCTCGCGAAATTTTGGCTGAGTGGACAACGGTCAGGTCCAAGATGTGGTTGGCATGGTCGTTTAGAAACGGAGGAAAAAAGTCACATCGACCGTTCTGGTACCGTCCTGCGACAATGGACAGTTCGAATTCAAAGTCGATTTTTTCTTCTACGATGGCTTCTGTCAGGTTTGTCTGTTGCCAAATTGCTTGGCAATCAGAGTCTGAATCGACTCTCCATTGGCCTCGACCATCATAGCCTTCCGTATTAGCTTTCAGGATCACGTCGCCTCCGAAATCACTTCGGGCGGCCGCCAACTGTTCGCCGTTTTCGACCATTTGAAATCGAGGGGTTGCGAGTCCTAGTTTTTGGAAGGTTGTTTTTTCTGAATACCGGTTTTGAGCAGTCATCAGCAGGTTGCTACCGGGGCATAGCTTGGTATGCGATGAGACAATTTCTGCGGCGGCTGCTGGGATATTTTCGAATTCGTAAGTGACAACATCGCAGCGTTTTGCAAATTCTTGCAGTTGTTCCACATTGTCCAAGGGGGCATCGAAGCAACAATCGCTCACTTGCCCACAGGGAGACATCCGGTCGCCTCCGTAAACTGCCACAAAATAGCCCATTTGGCGAGCTTTGACGGCCAGCATTCGACCGAGTTGCCCTGCTCCAAGGATGCCAATGGTGCTGCCTGGTCCGATGAGACTCATAGGTGCGAGTCCTTCATGATTTGTTCTGTTTGAGATTCTTGAAAGGCCTGCAATTTTTCAGACAGTTGCTCGTTATGAGTGCCCAGAATTCTGGCGGCAAGCAGAGCCGAATTTTTCGCCCCAGCAGTGCCGATTGCCAATGTCCCGACAGGAATTCCTCCTGGCATTTGCACGATCGAAAGCAGTGAGTCGACTCCGTTTAAGACTCGGCTTTTCACGGGAACACCCAGTACCGGCAGAGTCGTCAAAGACGCCACCATTCCGGGCAAATGGGCTGCTCCACCGGCAGCTGCGATGATCACTTTCAGTCCTCGACTGGCCGCTGTGGAAGCATATTCGACCATCCAATTGGGTGTGCGATGAGCCGAAACAACTCGAGCTTCATAGGCGATTCCGAATTGTTCCAGCATTTCGGTGGCAGGTTTCATCGTGTCCCAGTCTGAACGACTTCCCATGATGACTCCCACAACAGGCGAGGGGGAAGGTGTTGAATCTGTGTGAGGCATGACAGCTAATTCGCGAAAGAGGAAAACGAATGGCTATGGTATTGCTGGAAAATTGATTCTCAAGTTGATGGCATTGAAACACCACAAACGCCCAAAACTGGATGACTTTCATACGGGTTTCAGTCAACCACGATCAGTTTTATCTTTCAGAATGTGCGAATTGGAATGGTTGAGCAGATCTGAGAATCAATGAGTGGTTGAGTGCTTGTTGCGAGGAACCTTCGGCTCAGTGAATCAGCTGTGCCAGCCGCTGCTGTTCCAGTGTGACTGCTTACTGTTTGCGTGACCCAGCCCAGAGAGCGTCCCCATTAGAGCGTCCCACGAGAGCTGGGTGAGAAATCACGAATGCAGCATCAAGGCCAATGGCTCAGCTGTTTGCCAAATGGCTACGCAGACCTGCCAGGCGATATCGTGATCTTAATTACCTAGAGTGCCCCGTTTAGTGAATGCTTTGCGTTCAAGTTGCTATTGGATTGCCGCAGTGGCAGCCTGCGATCCACCTACAATTGGAATCATCAATGATGTCTTGTTGATGTCCACGGTGAGTTCTGTTCCGGGGGCTGGCCACAGGGTAAAGTCTTTGTCGCTTGAAAAGACCATTAAGCCGATCTTTTGACCTGCAGGAACAATGTGGTCGTCGGGCTGTAAGTTGAATTCAATGTCGTAGAACTTACCCGGCTGCAGATCTGCTCCATCAACTTCAGAAGTGTGGTTTTGAGGATCAGCCCAACCTCGAGTAATAATGTTGTCATAGATTTTCGCGTCGCTGGCATTATTCCATGGCAACGACACAAGCCACACAGAGAGATTTGCTGCGGGTTTGTCGCTGGCAATTCGAATCTTTAATTTTGTGGTCCCCGAAAGATGTAAGGGGTGTTGCAGTTCCTTTGTTTGAAACAGAAGGCGGTGTTGACTGCCTTTGGTTGTTGCCAACGTTTTTCCATCAACGTTGTAGTCGTCTTGCACCGTCATCGTTGCTGTGTCGGTGGTTGCTGTTGTGGAGTGGACCAGCAAGCCGCCCTGCTTTGTTGATGAAGTGGGGCTGAAAGTCACATGTTGTGCGGCTGGGTTGGGGTAGTCGGCGTAGGAGGTTGGCTTTTGCCGATCATCTCGTTCTCGAACAACCCAAGATTTCGGATCGTTTTCGACTCCATTTTCGATGTCGTACAAGTAGCGAGTAAACCAACGATTCATCATTTCAATGGGAGGAGGTCCACCGTGCCCTCCTTGATGAAAATAGCAACCCGTTGGCAAGCCCATTTCTTTGACGGCTTGGTAAATGCGAACACTATGTTCGGGCATCACATTCCAGTCGTTAAAGGCATGAGACATGAGCATGGCGGCCTTCATGGGTTTCAGGTCGTTTATGTAGTCTCGACCAGCCCAGAAGTCATTCCAGTCTCCCGAATCTCGTTCGAATTCTTTCATCAACTGTTTGTCTCGAACTTCGCAATTACAGTAGTCTCGGAACTTTGGATTTCCGCTGTGAACGTAGTCGTAAAGAATATCGATGTCTTCACCCATGTAACCTGCGGGGTGGCGAACCAGGCCGTTGCTTCTGTAGTAGTGGTAGTATGATGTGTTTGGTGCGACGGGAATGATGACTTTGAGCCCTTCGACTCCTGTGGTTGCTGCAGCGAGGCACAAGGTGCCATTGAAAGATGTGCCCGTCATTCCCACTTTGCCAGTGGACCAATAGGCGGTCACTTCTTCGTTTCCATACGGCGTGGTGAATCCTTTCGCGTGTCCTGTGAGCCATTGAATGACGGCTTTAGGAGCCAAGCTTTCGTTGTCTGCTCCAATGGTGGGGCAACCCTGTGAAAGTCCAGTGCCAGGACTACATGAATGCACAACGGCGAATCCTCGAGGCACCCAGTCATTCACGTGACGACTGTTGATTTGCAGTCGACGAATTTTCTGTTTGATGTTTGGCGCGTCTTTGCGTTCTGGAGGAGAGCTTCCGAGTTCTTGTTTGGGGTTCCAGAAGAAGTCAGTGGATCCTGCGGCAGTCCCCGAAAAGTAGGGGCTGCTGTTGTAAACAACGGGAACCTTGAGGTCTTGAGTATCTGTTTGGCGTTGGCGGGTAACACTGACGTGCATGCGATCCCGTTTTCCGTCGCCGTCCGTATCGAATTCTGTTTCCACCCAGAGGTCATGAATAATCCAATCGTTTGATGATTGGAATTCTTTTAGAACTTGGGTGGCCCCATTTTTGAATTCTGCGACCGTTTTTTTCTTATGAGGAACGGGATGGAAGGCTGGTGTTAGACGTGTGATTCCTAAGTCATCTGCAGCAGTTAACAATTTTTCGGGGTTCTCTGTGAGCACAAATGCAGGTCCACGATTCCACTCAGTGTTTGCTTTGGAGACATCTTGTCCGACGCCTGTTAGGTTCGCTGGTTTTGAAATGGTGCACTGCCAGCCGATCTGAGGGTTCGTGAGCAGTTGTTTCAGCTTTGCGGATGTTGAATCTGAATCCGGTCGGAACCAGATGGCAACGTTGTCTGGCATCGCATTCAGAAAGTCAGTGACGGTGGGGATTTTTTCCTTCGCAAAACGACGACTCTTCCAACGCCCGGCGGGAAATTCTTTGAGTTCAGCGAGCGTGAAATCTGCAATTGTTTTGTCTGTCTTGGCAAACCGTTGAAATGTCTGATTGCGAGCTAATACCAGTTGACCATCGCTGGTTTGAGCCACATCGGCGGCCAGCATTTGGCATCCCAGTCGGATTGCCTGCCGGAATGCGGAAAGCGTGTTTTCAGGATGCGTTGCTGCGGCCCCTCGATCTGCACACACGCCTTGAGTGGGCAGTTTCATTTTTGCATCGGTTGTTTGCCCCGCGTCAACAGAATTGCCCGTAAAGCAGATTGACAGCACAAAGGCGGAAAGCAGGGAAGTTGCGTTCAGCAGCTTTTGTTGAGACATGGGTTTGGACGCTTGAGTTGTCTTGCACATAGGGGCAGGATTCGCAAAGGACTCAGGATTTTTGCGAGGGATTGCACGACTCGATCCCTCCCTGCCACCAATCATATCATGGTGCGATGTCGTTTTGCTACTTTCGTGTCGCTTCTGATCAAATGTTGCTGAGCGATCGTGTCGCAGCTACTTCAAGGTTCGAAGCCGATTCGCATTCTTGATGGCTTGCAGGTTGTCTGGGTGATGAAACTGAATGCGTTCCCACTGCTTTAACGCATCGGTGAATTTGCCGTTTGCTTCCAGTTGTTTCGCGTATTCTTCTCTTAAAGGAACACTGTCTGGGTGATTCTTGAGTGCAGATTGCACCAGCGGCATGATCAGGTGGAGACGGGCCGATAATTTTAGGTGCTGAATTCTCTGCTTCACATCGCTTTCAGGGGCAGGTTGAGCGACTGTTGTCCACAGCTGTTCGGCCCGATCCCACAACTGTTGCTTGAGTTCTACGTTGCGAGTTGCCACGGCTGACTGAGTACACAGTGAATAGGATTCTGGGCCGAATTGTTTGAGCGCTTCTTGAGTCGGCATGAACTGAATGGCATCTTGTAAAATGGCGGCTCGAAATTCATTTGTGAGATCAAGGCTTTGGTGCCAGCAGCCCGCGGCAAGTTCGGGAAGATTCAGTCGCAGTGCGAGGATTCCCAGTTCAAATAGGGTTTCAGCGTTTGCTGGGGCGATGATTTGAGACAGTTTGGCTTGCTGTTGAAACAGCTTGGTGTCCTGTTGAATTGCGGCGACTGAGGCTCGTGTGACGGGAATACCAGGCAAGTGTGGGATCGCGCTTTGGATGGCTGCGAGAGTTTCTGAAAGCTGCTGTGAATCGATAATTTTGTTAAGTTCTAAACGAAGTTTTCTGCCTTCGGTGGGAGACTTCGCTTCGATTTGCGACAGGTTGGCCACAATGTGAAACAAGGTCCAGACTTTCCATCGATTCGATACATTCGGGTCGTTTCGGATTTCGGAGTCTGTGGCACTGAGCAGTGTTTGCCAGCGAACTTCAGCTATGGCGAGGCGAGAAAGTAGTCGTAGGCCTTCAGGGTCATCTGGACGCGTGGCGAGACTTTGCGACAGCCGATTTTTCACAAAGTGGACTTGGTCGAGGTCTTCTGACTGAATGGGAGCAAGAAGCAGCCGATGCCCAAAGACGACATCTTGATCGATCTGAGTCGCATGCCATTGGTCTCGTAGAAAACCAGCTGCGGCAAGTGCAACCAGGAGAGTTGCGAAAATGGAAACGGATTTGCTGCATGCGATCGTGCCGACTGATGCGGGCGTGTCCGTTGCTGGGGCCGAATTGAGGTAGCCGGAGGCAGCAGCAATTAACAGAATCAGTAAGCTACTTGCCGGTGGCATCGCGATTCCATAGTCGACAGATGCTGCAATCGCTTGGGAGAGTGTGGCGATCGTGACGGTCGTTCCTAACCCTGCAAGGATACGTTTCGACAGCTTCGGCTGAGAAGGGTGTGTGTACTTGTGTTGTCGGCGGGCTTTGGCTTGATGTGTTGCCGCTTGAGCCACTTTTAGACCGATCCAGCCGACACTCACAAAGAGGATGAGCCCAAACAGTCCGGCTTCTACTAAAGTTTCGAGATATTGGTTGTCTGCATTTCGAAACCAGACATTTCGATGAGTGGTTTCGAATGACAATGTGCTAAAGCGGTAGCTGCCGTGACCAGATCCCAGAAGAGGCGATTTTACAACTGCGTGGATCGCATCGGCCCAGTGTTCTGGTCGACTACCAACTGCTGATTCGTAGTCTTGAAGAGTTTCGAGTTCATCCGTGACACCTTCACTCAAGTCCAAGGACTGTAGGAAAAGGTAGCTCGCTGAGCCCGCTAGCATGATCATCACTAGCACAATGGGAAGCCTTCGAAATGACGACTTAATTGCCGTTGTGAGAATAATCGCGCCAGCAAGTGCTGCGAGCGCTCCTCGAGATTTCGTCGATGCAACAGCAGCAGCAAGAAAGGCGACTGCTGCGATTGATAGGATTTGCCATACGGTGAGGTCTGCAAAGAACTCTAGGACTGTCTGCCATGTTCTGCCTGCCAGTGAAATACGGAGTCGTCCTTTTCGATGCTTTGAATCGACGTTTTTTTTCATCACATGCCAATGCACAAAGCCGACTGTGATTGCAACAATCAGGCACAGCCACCCCCCTGCACTATTGGGATTGATGAACGACGCGAAGCCTCTGGGAACAGGTGATTGGTGCCAGCCAAGTTCCCAAATTCGATTCCAAGAAAAAGCTTGTTCTTGAAAAATCAAGGACATCGCTACCAAGCTTAAAGCGACACCGCTGGCGGTCACCGTGATTGCTGCTAATGCAATCGTCGCTGTTGTTCGAATGGTTTGAAATGCTGCCACGGCGATCAAGGCCAGAGACAGGTAGTTGGCTGTTCTTGTGCGAGTATCCGCGGGGCTCATGGAGCGAGTTTTTGCCGCAGAGCTGGCAACAAGATCGACTTCTTCATTCAGTTTGGGGAGCAGTCCGGCTGCGGGAATTTCGGCTGCTGGACTGAGTTGCCAGAACCCAATGATCGCCAAGCTCAATAAAGGCAATGCGATTTTGGGAAGGTCGGATCCGCCAGTTCGATTGGCGATCTGAGAAAGTGCAGAAAGCACGGCTGCAACGATGGCTCCTGACAGCAAGACCAATGACGCGGCTGGAACGACTCCCCCAAGCATCCAGGGCACAGCCGCTACGGTGGAACACAGAACAACAACAGTCAGCCACTGAAATGCAGCAGAAATCATTCCCGGTTGCGTTTGCATCGAACAGCTTTAAAGAAAACTGGGTATTGATGATGGAGACTTGATCAGCACTATGGTCACTGCGATTGTGATCCATCAGATGAAGCTGACTTGCAGAAGATTGGTACCAAATTGCTACTGAAGGAGCAGGTTTGGGGCGTTTCCAGTATCCACAGAAACCGGTGAAGTGCCTGCGGTTTCTTTTGCGGCGATGGCAGCCGCTTCATGTTCTTTTTTCACATCGTTAATCAAAGAAATGAGTTCAGCTTCAAATGCTTGCAGTCCACCAATCAGATCGCTCATCCACTTGCAGATTGAACCTTCACCCACTGCTCCAGTGACGTGAATATGTCCCACATTCATTTGGTTCACAATCAATGGGATGCTGGACTTCCACGTTTCGTGTGCGTCTGTATTCGATTTCTTTTGCCAGCTGGCGTGGTAGGCTTCGTCGAGCTGAGGCAGATGAACCATCAGTTGCACGGCATCCATGTTAAATCGTTCAGCGAATTCCGTAAGAGTCGACCACAGTCGTTGCCAGTCACGGTTACCGTTCAGCTGAATTTTTTCATCATGCATTACAGCTTCCATGGGAGTCGCTCGCTTTAGCATCGATCCGCTCAAGCGTTTCAGCCGAGTTGATAGCAGACTCATTTCTGTGTGGCCAAAGCTGCGAGTCAAAACTAACAGCGACAGTGCAGTGATAATACCGACAGCTGCAATGATGTCGTTTTTCCACAGTGAAGCAAGAATGGCGGCTGCTCCGGTCAGGCTGCAAAGACCGGCGATGATGACTAGTAATTTGGCTCCACTAATCCCTCGACGTTCTAGGCAGTGATGCAAGTGTCCTCGATCGGTCGCATAGATACTTCGTCCGGTCAGCTTGCGACGGACAATCGCCATTAAAACATCGAACAATGGAATGGCCCAGATGGCAGTTGGCATCAGCAAAGTGGCTGCTGCGTAATGCTTGATCGAACACTTTAATGCGATGGCTCCTAGCATTAAGCCAATCAGCATGCTGCCCGAGTCTCCTAGAAACATTCGAGCAGGGGGAAAATTGAAGATCAGGAAGCCAGAGAGGGCACCGGCTAAAATCAGAGCAATCAGCTGGCCGTCTGGCCGCCCGTAAATGACAGACACGACCGCCATGGACAGGGCTAAAATGATTCCGGTTGTTGATGCCAGCCCGTCGACTCCATCAATTAGGTTCAATGCATTAATGGCTCCAACTAAAACCAGCATTGTCACAACGGGAGCAAAGTCTCCGAAAGAAATCATCATTCCAAAGACGGTTATTTTTTCAATAATGATGCCAGCTGGCAGCATCATGGCGGCTGCGACAATTTGCCCAGCCAGTTTTTGCCGGCCACGCATTCCAAATCGGTCGTCAATTAGCCCGATGCCAACAATGACCGCCCCTGCCGCCAGTAAAAAGCCAAGAAAACGTTTGTCGTAATTCGTACCGGCAAGCAGTGTTGGATAAATCCAGAGAGTGACGGCAACAGCCAAAGCCGAAGCGATCAGGATGGTTGGGCCACCTGTGAGCGGTACTTTGCGGCCATGCAGCTTTCGGCGCCCATCGGGAGCATCAACGACACCCAATCGCAACGCCAAACGTCCAAACAGTGGAGCGACAGCAGCGCTAATTGCGAAGGCGGCAAAAAATGAAAGGATGGCAGACGCCATTTCCTATCCTTGGGCAGAACTCAATGAGGGGGTTTTATGGAGATTGGGGAGATGAAGTCGTCTTCGAAGTTGATTCATGTTGTCGTAACTCTGTTAGATAATGGGGGTTGGTGGCAGGGTGTTGCAAGGAAGAGACACTGGATTCCCCGAAAAGGCCTTTAAACTTCACTGTTCGCACGATCTGTATCGTTTTCCAAGCCAGAACAGTTATGTCAGTCATGTTGCATTTACTAGACGAAAACCTTGGTTTTAATTATTGTGGGGAAGTTTTTTATGGCAACGTTTAGTTTCTGTTTCGTCAGCTCCGGCTAGGGGTTGGGGGTGTCTGAGTGATTTCACTCAGTGTGTCGTCATTGTGATTTAGTTGAGCTGCTGTGCAGGTCTGCATCGTGAAATTGCCAGTGACGGGCGTGTGAGTAACGCTGAGTGAGGCCATCATAAGGCGTGTGTTGACAATGTTTTGTGTATTTAGCCCGATTGATTTGACAGCATGTGAGCTAGATCATGAAGTCGATGTTGCGTCCGAGGATGCGGTCCACAAGGTCTTGGCTAAGTTCGACGGCAGGGCTGCGTTCTGGGTCGAGATCTGTGGGGTTAATCCCACAGTAAACCGACCAAGGCCCAAGATGTCTCCACCGCCCTGCTCGCCTTGGTTCAGTTGGCAAAACGGGAGTCGTGCAGCGGTTGCAGCCAATGGTGGAATAACCCTGATCATGAAGCGGGTTCGTGATGACTTTGTTGTCTTTGATGTAGTCCGCTAGCTGTTCGTCCGTGAAATTAACCAATGGGTTAATTCGGACAACGTTGAGTCGAGTGTCGACAGACAGGATGGGGCAAGCTCCTCGGGCACCTCCATCTGATCGCCTTAAACTGCTGATAAATGCGTCATATTCTGGAGCAACAGCGTCGAGTGGGGCTGATTTTCTAAGATCACAGCATTCCTTTTGCCCTTCTGGGCTGAGATACAGGACTCCTTTTTCTGCTGTTTGTTCGGCCATCGTTTTTTCTGGAGTGAGCGTACGAATGGTGAGCCCATATTCAGTTTGAATTCGATCCCGAGTATCTAAGGTTTCTTGAAATAGGATGCCTGTATCGACAAACAGTACAGGGGTTTTGGGGGCAGCAGAGCTAAGCATGTGGCAGACAACGTTGCCAGACTTTTGCATTGAAGACAACGCTGCAAGCCGGTTTCCGAAGGTTTCTAAACACCATGCCAGTAATTCCTGAGGTGTTCGGTCTTCGAATCTGCGGTTAAGGTCAATTAAATCGACTTGACTAAGGCGAGCCATCACGGGGGTTCCGAAGGAGCGATGTTCTGCTGCAACAAAAACGATGCAGTGCAACGTTTTTTTCAGGCCAGTCCTGCGTCGCAGATGCAGCATAGCGGGTTTGTGTGGCATTTCACTAGAGGATCTGTGGAGCTGAGAATCTAAGTTCTACGCGTCAGGAGACTATTTCAGGCAAACTGAGTCGCTTTTTACGTGCTGTTTCACTGTTGTTTGCTGCGAATGTGCACTGTGAAACGCTCAGGGTTGTCTGTCCGATTTTTCCGGATCCGTCAGCAAATTTTTATCGTCACCAGAACGACATAGGTTTTTCAATTTTGCCCTACTAAACTGGGTGCTCATGACACGATGGTTGCCTTGTCATTTCGCCTTTTCTTTTTGGCAAGTTGGTTGTGGTGATCAATCATCGTTTTGTCTGTCACTTTGAATCATTCTGCTGGCACGGATGTATCTTATGCTTGCTACTGAAACTCGAATCCAGCAACTGGATGCCCAGGTCATTAACCGCATTGCTGCGGGCGAAGTGATTGAACGACCGGCCAGTGTTGTCAAGGAATTGCTTGAAAACAGCGTGGATGCTCTGGCGACTCGAATTGACGTTGATATCGCTGGTGGCGGAATCGATTTGATTCGAATTTCAGACAACGGCGAAGGGATGCATCCTCAAGACTTAGGTCTGGCTGTCACAAGTCATGCGACAAGCAAGATTCAATGTGATTCCGATTTGGCCAAAGTCGCTACGATGGGGTTTCGGGGAGAAGCTCTTGCCTCCATTGCTTCAATCAGCCGCTTTCGCATTCGTACCAAACGAGCGACCGCCAACACGGGGCAGGAATTGGAATCAGAAGGGGGCATTGTTGGTACTCATCGAGAGTGTGGATGTCCATCTGGCACCACAATCGAAGTACGAAATCTATTTTTTAATACTCCTGCACGCCGCAAGTTTTTAAAGAGACCATCAACAGAGTTTGGTCGCATTAGCGACCAGTTTGCTCGAGTCGCATTGGCTTATCCCAATCTTCAGATGACGCTGCGACACAACGACAAAGTTGTGTACGACCTGCCTTCAACGATGGATCAGTTAGAACGCATTCGCAGATTTTTTGGTAGCGACTTCGCCGACAAAATGATTGCCGTTGAATCCGAAACTCGCGTCACTGATTCTGAAACGATTCGATTATGGGGGTATGTCGGAGATCCTCAATTAAGCCGCTCAACTCGGAAAGACCAGTACCTTTTTCTCAATGGTCGTTTCATTCAAGATCGCAGTTTGCAGCATGCGTTAGGAGAAGCCTATCGAGGGTTGTTAATGGTTGGTCGGCATCCCATCAGTTTTCTGTTTCTTGAAGTGCCTCCTCATTTGGTTGATGTGAATGTTCACCCAACCAAAATCGAAGTCCGCTTCCAAGACAGCCAAACTTTGTATCGCCAGCTACTGCATACTCTGCGAGAGAAATTTCGGGCTCTCGACTTTCATGCCGAAATCCAGATTCCAGCCGGCAAGGTTTCTGGAGCAATTGGTAGCAGTCAAACTCAAAAAGAGCTTGATGTTTGGGCTCGAAATTCAACCAATACGACTCCAGATTTTCTCACGGCTTTGCCCGACAGCAATCAACAATCTGGCGAAGGTCAGGTCGATGGGGTGAGCCCTCAAGTTTTTGATGGCGGGTTTCAATCTCCAAGCTCCGGGGCATCTCATCATTCCGGGGCAAACGCTGGAGTGTCAACAAACCGTCACGGCAGTGCGCATCCAGAAAACGAATACTCCAATCACAAGTCAGCCGCATTTCATCCAGCCGTGGTTGAGGCGCTTTCTGTGTTACCCGATCTGTTACCGGTTCCGGATGCTGCGGTGGAAGGTTCATCGGCAGCTGGATCTCAAGACGATCCTTCTGGTTCGGTTTTAACTGATGGTGTGACGTCAGTCCCTACCGAACCTCACGGTGATGAATTTCGAGCCTTCCAAGTTCACGATTGTTATCTGGTGGTGGCCACAGACGACGGGATCGAAATCATTGATCAGCATGCATTGCATGAACGTGTGATGTATGAACATCTGCGAACTCGAGTTTTAAGTGGCGGAGTCGAAAGGCAAAAGTTGTTAGTGCCCGAAGCGATTGAATGTTCTGCGGGCGAAGCGGCTGTGCTGATGGAATACCAAGATCTGTTAAAAGAAATTGGTTATGAAATCGAAGACTTTGGCGGCACTACGATCCTCGTGTCAGCTCATCCTGTCCTGCTTCCTCGAGGTCACTTTGTCAAAATTCTCAGAGACCTAGCAGGCAAGCTCGAAGAATCAGATGGCAAAACGTCTCGACGAGATCTGCTTGATAACATGATGCACACCATCGCCTGTCGAGCTGCCATTAAAGCGGGGCAACGATTGGCTCCTGAAGAAATGCAGGAACTGTTAAAACAGCGACACTCGGTCCAAGATTCTCATCACTGCCCTCATGGCCGTCCCACGTCTTTAAATTTGTCTCAAATGACCTTGGATAAACAATTCGGTCGTTTGGGATAAGCAGTGACTTTTGTCTAACGCAGGACGTTTCAAACGATCGAAGAATCAAAATGGGGTTTGGTCGGAAGTGTGCTCTTCCTAGGGGCGATGAGCTTCACAGGTTGACAGCTCCGGTGATCGATCTCAGAAGAACGAATTATTTTCAAAAGTGAACAGAAGTGACAGAGTCATCGTTTTGTTGTCAGAGTACCGCGATTGAAGTGGCTGAAGTGATGGAAGACACTGGACTTCAATACCACCGTTCGCCATAGTCCGAGCGTGAAATTCGCGGAACCAGTGGCCCGCAATCAACGTTTTACTTTATCAATGAATTTACGTTTCCGATGATCTGTGTCAGTCTGGGAAGAACCCGACATTCTGCCTTTCTGAAAGGCCACCAGTTGCTTGCCGAACAACAGGCAGAGCTTGTTGAACTGCGTGTGGACTGGCTGAGAACTCGGCCAGACATTGGTCGTTTGTTAAAAGATCGTCCAACTCCTGTGGTGGTAACCTGCCGTCGGAAGGAAGATCGAGGCTTATGGCGAGGCACTGAAGAGCAGCGGTTGGCGAGTCTTCGAGAAGCCATTGTTTCAGGTGCGGAATACGTTGATCTTGAAGTTGATGTAGCCAAGCAGGTGCCTCGGTACGGCGATACCAAACGCATCGTCAGTCATCACAACTTCGAAGACACTCCCAATGACCTGTTTGATATTTACGAAAAGATGAAAGACTGTGATCCCGATGTGATTAAGTTAATCACAATGGCGAATCGTCCTTCAGATAATGTTCGTGTCTTGGAATTATTAGAAGCCGCTGACGTTCCAACAGTTGCTTTTTGCATGGGAGAATTCGGAACACTCAGCAGAATTCTCTGTGGTCGCTATGGTGCTCCATTTACGTACGCTGGATTCAGTCGAGAACGCGAACTCGCTCCTGGGCAGTTAACTTTGACCGATGTTCGTAACTTGTACGGTTATAATCGAATCACCAAGTCAACTCGAGTTTTTGGAGTTCTTGGAGACCCGGTTGCTCACAGCTTAAGCCCGGTATTGCACAACGCGGCATTTCGAAAAACAGATTTTGACGGTGTTTATTTGCCGTTACGAATTCCGGCAGAACTGCTTGATGAAACCATTCGTGAATTTAATAAGCTCGATCTTGAAGGTTACAGCGTCACGATTCCGCATAAAGAAGCAGTTTTAGACTTAGCTGATGTTGCCGATGAGCAATCAGATGAAGTGGGAGCTGCGAATACATTGTATCGCAAAGACAATTCTTGGCACGCAACCAATACCGACTACGATGCCATTGTGGAAACAGTCCAAGAGGGGCTGGGAAGCGAAGATGCCGACGGATTGGATCGCAAACGAGTTCTCATTCTCGGTGCTGGCGGAGTGGCTCGAGCAGCCGCTCAAGCGATGCTTGATCAGGGAGCATCTGTTGTGATTACCAATCGGACTCGAAAGCGATCGAAGCTGCTGTCAGCAGAGATGGACTGCAAGTTTTTGGAGTGGCCAAATCGTGGTTCAGAAATGTGTGACGTATTGATCAATTGCACGAGTGTTGGCATGCATCCCAATCTCGATGATTCTCCTTATGAAGAGCATTGGTTGAGGCAGGAGATGCTCGTGTTTGACACTGTGTATACTCCAGAAAATACTCTGTTGCTGAAACAGGCTCGAGAACGAGGGTGTCGAACGGTAAGTGGAATTCGAATGTTTGTTCGTCAAGCAGCCAAACAATTTGAACTGTTTACCGGCCAAGAAGCTCCTTTGACGTATCTAGAAGAAACGTTACGCCGTTACTTGGCAGTGGCACATTAGTTGGCAGGGTTGCGTTAGTTGACAGAGTTGCATGAGTTGACAGAGCCAGCATGGCAGAGTTTCAAAGTCGTTTCCTGCGAGACTCACAGCCCGAAATAAACGGCCTCGAAATAAACGACTTTGAAATAAACAGTCGCAAAGCAATAACGTTTCTCTTTAGGTGATCATTGGGCATTCGAAATCATGATTGTGACTTTGATTGGTTATCGAGGATGTGGCAAATCCAGCGTTGCTCCTGCGATTGCAAATGCATTGCAATACAATTGGGTGGATAGCGATCGAGAAATCGAACGAGTTGCCGGAGTATCGATCGCAGAAGTTTTTGCTCAACACGGTGAAGACTACTTTCGAGATCTTGAAACAACCGTGCTGCAGAATTTGTGTTGTTCAAAAAAGCGGGTCGTGATTGCCGCGGGAGGTGGAGCGATTCTGCGAGAACAAAACCGCGATGTCCTTCGAATGGCGGGGCCCGTTGTTTGGTTAACGGCGGATGTGAGTGTGCTCGCAGAACGTATTCAGCAAGACGCTGCGACTGATGCCAATCGTCCGAGTCTGACAGGCGCTGGCGTTGTTGAAGAAATTCGCGAAGTCCTTGAGACTCGCACGCCTTTCTACCAAGGTGCAGCAACGATCACAGTATCAACAGACCATCGTACGATTGATGAAATCAGTACGGCCGTGTTGTTGGCGATTCAAAGTCAAGACAGCATGGAATCAGACAAGGAAGCAACGTGATTTTTGCCATGACAATTCCTTCTGGCGGTTCGTTTGCGATTGGATTGGGATTCGCGTTGGTCGGATTTCTGATCGGACGTTTTTTGCACCATTGTGTGCGTGAATTTCCTGAGCATGTGAAGCTGAAAGACCAGTTTGGATTTGCTGTTGCAAGTAGAATGTCGTGTCGCCGCTGTCAGAAAAATTTAACAGGTGTCGCTCGACTTCCAGTGATTGGTGCATGGCTTGCCAATCGAAGATGTGGCCACTGTGATGCTTTGTTACCAACTGCCTCCGTGGGCTTAGAACTTTGCACAGGTCTGTTGTTTGCAGTGGTTTATTGGATTGAACTTCCCAATGGGTTAGCCACGACTGGGTTAACAACTGGGCTGAGATCTATCGAAGGGCCTTATGGGCCAAGCATCATTACGGATGGTTGGTCTGATGCTGTGTGGTTGCATGCGAGGTACCTGCTGCACATGGTGATGATTTGTGCTCTGTTAGTATCTACGGTGATCGACTTCAAGTTTCGCATTATTCCGGATGCGTGTACTGATCCATTGGTTGTCGTGGCCGTGATTGTCAGTGGTGCCATGGGGCAGCTGTTTGTTGTGCCCATGTGGTTTCAGGACCAGAGTGTTGTTCGAATCGTGGGCAGCATGGTCCCTGAATTTCTTCAGCCTGTGTTTGTTTATTGGGATGCTCAGGAATTTGTGCAAACTTTTCCTTTGTTGCATGGGTTTCTCGTGAGTTTCGTGGGCTGCATTGTCGGGGGCGGTTCCGTTTGGGTTGTGCGAGTGATCGGTCAGTGGGTATTGAAAAAAGAAGCCATGGGAATGGGCGACGTTTATTTAATGGCAATGGTTGGTAGCGTGTTGGGATGGCAGCCTGCTCTCACAATTTTCATGATGGCTCCTCTGTTGGCAATCGCCGCAGCCATTCTGAACTATGTGATTCATAGCGATAAGTACATTCCATATGGCCCATTTTTAAGTGCAGCCACTGTCTTGCTGTTGCTGGCATGGCCCACCGTTTGGCCCTATGCCAAACGTTTTTTCGATATGGGGCCTCTGTTCCTTCTGTTGATGATATCTATGGTTTTGATTCTTGCCGCGTCGTTGCAGTTGGTTGAAGTGGCGAAAAAAGTGATCGGGATCAGCGAAGAACTTGATGCCTTTGATGATGGAGGATGGACTTCGGCCGACCACCTTGCCTACTACAATCGGAAGTTACCGGATGGCGAAGTCGGCAAGTGGTCTCGAAAATCAGAATGGCCTGGCGTGAAATCCGGCAAAGGCACACTTCGGCTGCACCGCTGGAAACGCAAACGCTGATGACAGTGATGAAGCTTGCTGTGCCTTCTGGCTTCAGCAACTGAGTTTCGTAATTTGCCTGATG
>CAYTUE010000003.1:56594-61703 GCA_964441085.1 uncultured Planctomycetaceae bacterium | reverse complement strand
TTGCCTGATGACCCACATTGTCAGGTGGTTCATTGACTTCAAGGTGTTGGCGGCGATAACCAGAACGTATTTAAATCAGGGGGAAATGATGGAAGTCGACAATCAGAAGGTCTGGATCGGATTCGATCTGGGCGGCACAAAGATGATGGCTGTTGTGTTTGATGCGAATCTCAAGGTTCTCGGAAAGAAACGCCGGAAGACTCGAGACAAAAATAAAGAGGGAGTCCACCTAGAACGCATTTCAGAAACGATTGAAATGGCTTTGGAGGATGCTGAAGTGAAGCCCAGTCAGATCGCAGGGATTGGAGCTGGTTGCCCTGGGCCTCTGAACCTGAATACTGGCACCATTCTTCAGGCTCCGAATCTGGGTTGGAAAGATGTTGAGCTACGGAAATATTTGAGCCAAACATTCGACACTCCTGCAGAAATTTGCAACGACGTTGATGCGGGCGTGTTTGGTGAATACACGGCGGGAGCTGCCGAAGGGGCTCGCTGCGTACTTGGCGTCTTTCCGGGCACGGGCATTGGTGGAGGCATGGTTTACGAAGGCAAGATTTTTCGAGGTGCCACGGGGTCGTGTATGGAAATTGGCTTTTTACAAATGGCGACCGAAGGGCCCGCTGCTGGAATTGGTCCTGTCGGAACCTTAGAAGGACTTGCAAGTCGCCTGACAATTTCTGGAGAGGCTGTAAAAGCCGTTTATCGAGGACAGGCTCCCAACCTTGCTCAACTCACAGGAACTGACCTGGCTTCTGTCCGCAGTGGAGCCTTGGCGAAAGCCATCGATGCGGGCGACAAAGCCATCGAAGGGATTGTTCGGCGAGCGGCCGAACAGGTTGGGCGAGCCGTTGGATCCATGGTCAATTTATTGGCTCCTGACATCATCGTGATTGGTGGTGGCTTAGCCGAAGCGATGCCAGAACTGTATTTGAGTGAAGTTCGTGCAGGTGCTGAACGTAACGTTTTGCCAGCGATGAAAGACGGTTTTCAGGTTCGAATTGCTCAGCTGGGCGACTATTCGGCTGCTGTCGGCGCAGCAGCGTTAATTCGACAGCAACAGCTGGATGAGTGTTAGGCTGAAAACATTCCGTAGCAATTCACAAAACGTTAAGAATGGAATGTTAAGATCACAAAAAGATGTTCAGCAAGTCGAATGTTTGCCTGTCTTGCAACTTGTGTTCGGTGATAGTCAAATGACAAGAGGTGACGGTTGAGTTCGAGTGCCGTTCAAAAAGTTGAGACCAGTCAGTATTCAGTGTCTTCTTGTTCGATGAAGTTCATATGCCTCAAGTGATTTTTCAGATGGTAACGGGTGCTTGAATGCCCAAAAAATCAGACAATTCTTCAGATGTTTCATCGGACGTGACACGTTCATCGGTGGATGCAGGTTTGTATCGAAAACGTTCAGACAGAAAGACGCCGCGGTCCTTCTATCCCATTGCGGTCATTGAACTAGGAACCTCATCGATTCGCATGGCGATTGGCGAAACTGATGGAACCTCAACGGTCAGAACTCTGGAAGATCTTGTTCAAGGAGTGAGCCTTGGAAAAGACACATTTACGACTCGTGAAATTCAACGAGACACAGTGAAGAAATGCGTTGATGTCCTGAAAAGCTATCGGCGCAAACTTGAAGAATACCATCTCACGAATCCTCGCCATATTCGAGTTGTCGCGACCAGTGCGATTCGAGAAGCTTCAAACCGGATGGCGATTCTGGATCGGATTTATTCGGCCACAGGATTTGTTGTTGAGCCCATTGATGATGCCGAAATTTCTCGTGTCACCTACTTGGGCATCCGCCCTATGCTGGAACGTCAGCCTGAACTTCGAGATGCTCATACATTGCTGATGGAAGTGGGAGGCGGCAATACCGAAATTCTGTTTCTGCGAGGCCAAAACATCGTGCATGCTCGGTCCTATCGACTGGGTTCACTGCGAATGCAGCAGATGACCAAACAGTATGGTGTGGGGCGTGAACAGGCGGTTGCCATGGTTCACGGGCAGATTGATCGAACGTTGGAAGAACTTCGAGACGTGATTCCTCAGCATGGAAAGATCGAACTTCTGGCTCTTGGTGGAGACATGCGATTTGCTGCGAAGGCGCTTAAGCTGGAACCGTCGATGAGCGGTTTGCTGTCTGTTCCAGTCAGAGACCTGCAACGATTTACCGATCAGTTGTCTCAGCTTTCGATCGAACGAATCATGCTGAACTATCATCTGGAATTGTCGGAGGCTGAAACATTACTGCCCGCATTGCTTGCCAATGTTCGTATGGCGAAGATGTTGAATGTCAAACGGATGTTGGTGACAGGGTTTAATCTTCGAGACGCATTGTTACACGGTGTGTTGCGGCCCGCCGATTGGTCGGATGCTTTTCGCGATCAGATTGTGCATTCAACTGAAGATCATGCTCGAAAATTCATGGTCGATTTAGATCATGCTCGCCACGTGGCAGAATTAGCGATCACGATCTTTCAGTCTTTGAAGGCCGAGCATCAGATGGACGATCGTTGCGAAACGATTTTGCATGCAGGAGCACTTCTGCACGAAGCAGGTCTGTTTATTACTCGCCCCGGTTACCACAAGCATTCTTACTACTTGATTCGTCATAGCGAAATTTTTGGTTTAGACGCCTTGGACCATCACTTAGTGGCTTTGACGGCTCGGTATCACCGGCGAGCAGCCCCGAAACCGTCTCATGAAGCTTATGCCGCATTGGACAGAAACAGTCGAGTGGTGTTGTCACAGTTGGCTGGGATTTTGCGAGTTGCGATCGCGTTGGCTCAATCTCGGACTCAGCGAATTCGCAAACTGAAATGTTCTTTGCAGAGAAATCGTTTGATCTTGCAGGCCAAAGGGCCATCAGGAGATTTGTCCATGGAACAGCTTGAATTGCGGCAACAAAGTGGTTTGTTTCGAGATGCGTTTGGGTTCAATGTGCTGTTGCGGGAGACGTCGACGTGATCGATTCGGAAATGTTCTACAATCGTGAATTAAGCTGGTTGGAATTTAATCAGCGAGTTCTTGATGAAGCGGCTGATCCAGAAGTGCCTTTGCTAGAACGGCTTCGTTTTCTAGCAATTACGGCTTCCAACCTTGATGAATTTTTCATGGTGCGAGTCGGAAGTTTGCGAACAGCCATTCGACGTGGAGAATCTGGAGTTGATCCTGCTGGTATGTCGGCGACAGAACAGCTGGAAGCTGTGACGTGTCGAGTTCGCCAAATGGTAGACGACCAGTATCGTATTTATATCGAACAGCTTGAACCGGCGTTGCGGAAGATCGGAGTCCAACGTCGACATCTGACTGAATTAAGCCACCAGCAGCAAGCATTTATTGATCAGCTGTTTGAAGAACAAATGACGGCCGTGTTGACTCCGATTGCCGTTCACGATCCCGATCGCTTTCCTTTATTGATGGGTCGTACGATCAATGTGGCCGTGCAATTGGCTCCGGAATCAGAAGGAGAGGATCATCGTTATGCCATTATCCCCTTGGGGCAATCTGATTTCAGAATGATTGCTTTGCCATCGGAAAATCTGCATGAATTCGTATTGGGTGAAGACGTAATTTCCCTTTTGGTTCAGAAGTTTTTTCCGGGTGAAGACGTTGTTGCAACAGTCCCCTTTCGGATTACTCGCAATGCTGATTTAAGCGTTCGAGAAGACGACGGCACGGACTTACTTGCCGAAATGGAAGACGTCTTAGAAGAACGCAAAGACAGCTTCTGTGTTCGATTGGAAATATCAAATCGAGTCACTGCTGAGACTTTAGCCTTTCTAAAGCAACTGCTTCGGCTGAAGAGTCGTGATGTTTACGTGTTGCCTGGGCCAAGCGGTTTACGAGATTTTATGGGGTTGGCGGATGTTCCAGGAGGAGACAAATTTGTCTATCCATCATGGGAGCCCTGTCAGGTTGAAGGTTTTGAACCTGGTGAATCAATCTTTGCCGCAATTCGTGAACGTGATCGTTTACTGTTTCATCCCTATGAATCCTTTCACCCGGTTGTGCGTTTGGTAGAACAAGCGGCCGATGATCCAGATGTGTTGGCGATTAAGCAAACGTTGTATCGAACCAGCGGAAACAGCCCGATTGTGGCTGCATTAAAACGAGCGGCTGAAAACGGGAAAAATGTTTCGGTTATTGTTGAACTGAAGGCACGATTTGACGAAGCCAGAAATATTGAATGGGCCAAACAACTTGAACTGGCTGGGGTCCAAGTGATCTACGGAGTGAAAGGTCTGAAGACTCATGCGAAAGCAACCGTTGTGGTTCGCCGTGAAGCAGATGGTTTTCGCCGCTACTGCCACTTTGGAACCGGAAACTACAATGAATCGACGGCTCGGTTGTACACCGATATCAGCTATCTCACGTGTTCAGAAGAACTCGGGGCTGACGTGGTGACATGGTTTAATGCCACGACCGGGTATTCACAGATTCGCCCGTTTACTCATATCAGTTCGGCTCCCATTGGTCTTCGTGAAAAGCTGATGGAGCTGATTGAATTTGAGATCGGTCAGTGTCGAGAAAACGGAGCTGGAAAAATCACCATCAAGGTGAATTCCTTGGTCGATCCCAGTTTGATTGAGGCCCTTTATCGAGCTTCCAAGGCCGGCGTCAAGGTGCGGCTGAATGTTCGAGGAATCTGTTGCTTGAAACCTGGAGTCAAAGGGTTGAGCGATAATATCAAAGTGGTCAGTATTATTGATCGCTTTCTTGAGCACGCTCGAGTGTTCCACTTTTTGCATGGTGGCAACGATCAAGTGTTAATTTCCAGTGCTGACTTGATGCAGCGAAATCTTGATCGACGGATTGAATTATTGGTTCCAATTTTAGATCAGGATTGTCGTCGTCGAGCGATCAAGATTCTGGATGATTGTCTGAAAGACAATGTGAAGGCTCGTCAAGTTTTGCCAAGCGGAGGCTACGAAAAAGTCGTTGCTAATGGCCGAGCTGCTGTTCGCAGCCAAGTGGAGTTTCAGAACGAAGCCAGCCAGGCGGAAAGTGATGCATCAGAGGCCAAGCGTCGCAGGTTTGTTCCTCAAACACCAAACTGATGCAGGCAAGGGAAATTTACGGCAACGATTAAGTTGGCTGGATCTAAGT
>CAYTUE010000003.1:26628-56494 GCA_964441085.1 uncultured Planctomycetaceae bacterium | reverse complement strand
GGCCTCATGGAGGTCGTCTTACAGAAGAGCCGATTTATGGTGCGATCAGAGTCGTTGTAAACAGTTCGCCAGATCGAGACACAGTGACTGAAATTCTTTGGCCTGATCTTCGTTCGGTAAAGGCCGTTCGAAAGTCATCGACCGTTTGAATCACATCGTCATCGACAAGAACCACTAAGTCACCTCGTTGCAGTTTGGCGATATCAGCGACGGAATCAGGAATGACTCGGTCGATGTAAGCGGGCGTCTTTTTAAGGAAGCCTGGCAGGATGGTAAGGCCATAGTCTGAAGTCAGTTTGCGGTAGTGGATGCGTTTGACATCCTCTTTTTTCTCTTCGTTCGGTTCATTTGCTTTGCCGCTTAAGATGCGATCAATGCCGGGAGCCAAGGTTTTCCATGGCACGGCATAATTCACCCAAACTCCTGTGCCTCGATGCCGAATTTCTCTGCCCAGCAGCCCCAACGGTTTTCCATCGGAGGATAGCAGAAGGCCTCCTGCGGCACCGGAATTATTGGTGATTGCATCAATTAAGTAGACGGGAGATTCGACGGGAAAATTCCACCGCCCAAGTCCCGCGTCCAGTTTGGCTACGGCAGCCACAATCCCGTGAACTACGGAGACAGGCTCATTTCCTGCGGCGACTCGAAACATATTGCTGAAAGCAACCACTGAGCTTCCGGATGTCGCTTCAGCAAATGTCTTCCATTCGACGTGTGGAAAGTCGATGTCTTTGCCTAAAAGCTTAATGACCGCGAGGTCTCGAGAACGATCCGTTCCAATGACTTCCACTTCGTATTTCTGTCCGTCGGCTGTGACAGCTGTCAGAAAGCCGGTATTGATGAGATGATTCCATACAGTGACGGCGTGACCATCTGAAGTAATCAACACGGCTGTGCCGTACGAATCTAATTGCCCTGCTCCGACTCCAAACAACTTCACTAATGTCTGTTGCTGACGAGCTGCAATGTCCGTATCGACTGGAAACATTTCTGGCTGAGCGACAGCAGATTGAACTGCGGCAAAGACAATGCTGAGTACAACAGCAAGTGTTTTCACACGAATGGTTTGAGATGGCACTGACAATGACTGAAACCGCATTAGTTGGCTCCCTGTTGCTGAGCATCGCGAGAGACAAGTTCAATGGAATCTACAGTGATCCAATTTATGGTTTCGGTGTTGTGGTTAACCACGCCGATTCGTTGGGGAACAGGAAATGATTGTCCTGATTGCCAGTTATCGAAGCGAATTCGAGCTTCGTCTGTATCGCTGCTAAATTGCACGTCAACAGATGATGGCAGAGGAGATGATTCGTCAAAGCCCCAGCGACTGACTATGCTTTCTGATCGGGTCTGCAGAATTTGAACTTCGTCGCCTGAAGGAAGCAGGCGTTCTGAACCAAATGCGATGACTTCTGAAAATCCAGCTTTGCCGTTTTCAAACAGTCGTTGCCATTGCATGGCGGCGACCAAAAGGCCATGAAGTTCGGGGAGTTCCGAGTCGCCCGTGAGCTGTTCCGCATTTTGGATCGCAGGAGGCAATCCTTTCAAATCAATTCCGGCGATCTCTTGGTTCACTGTGAGCGTACCAGCGTAGTCAATGCCATCGATATTTGCACTGACCTTAATTTTCCATGTGGCAGGCTGTGTCTTTGATTTCTTTCCGATGGCTTTGATTGCGGAAGAGAAAATCTGATCGGTCTTCTTTTCGGTGAAGTAGAAGTTCGTAAAGCCCTCTTTTTTAACGAATAGGTCTGCGTATTGCTTTGGTGGTTTAGGAGTCGTGTCCAGCAGTTTTGTATTTTTGTTAGGAGCGTCTTGTCCGGGACGCGGGAGTGTTGGTTGTGTGGGAGAAGCAGGAGGCGATTTTTCGGACTGGTGAAGAGCACTGAGCCGAGTCGTAATTTTGTGTACTCCGTCGTCGTTTCGGAATGTTGCGGAGACTCGAGTGTTTTCAGGAAAGATGCCGACGATATTCTTAAAGTCGTTTGCATTTGTGATGGCTCGACCGGCAAAGCTAAGCAGTTCATCACCTGGCCGCATGCCTCGACGCCAGACGTCTGACAATTGTGAAACCTGTGAAATTTCAACCGTGTCGTCGATGGTTTCAACAGTGAATTCTGTTCTGGCATGGTCCACGATGCGTCCAGATTTCAGATGATCAATAAACAGGAGAATTTGATTTACAGAAATCGCATATGCGGCACCAGAGTTAATGCGTCCTCGTTTTTCAAAGGATGCTCGACCGTTAATTCCAATCCAGCGTCCCTGAATATCAAACAGAGGGCCACCCGAGTTGCCTGGATTAATCGATGCATCAATTTGGATGCAATCTGTGTATTCCAGAAAGGTGTTTGACGGGTACTGATAGCGGTGAATTCCGCTGGCGATGCCATAGGTGACTGTTGGCGTAAAATCATCTGCCAGCAGAAATGGATTGCCTAATGCAAGCACTTCATCGCCAATATGAACATTGTCGCTGTTTCCTGGAGTACAAAACGGGAAGTCGTTTCGGCCTAGCAATTTGATTAAAGCAATATCTCCTGTGGGATCGGTTCCCACAATGACAGCATCGTATAACTTTCCGTCGTTCAGGCCGCACTTCATAAAGTTGCCCGAACCAGAAGTGACGTGATCGTTGCTGATGGCAAAACCATCGGCAGAAATCAGGACGCCCGAACCACCTCCTTGGCCCCCTGCTGGCATGACGCAAACAACAGCAGGCGCAATTTTTTCGATGACCTGAATACGATCTTGCTGTTTTTGCTGTAGCTCATCGCTGGCTGTTGCCAAAGAAGTGGCAAAGCAGGCGAGGCATACGATTACAGTTCGAATGGACATGGGATTTCCAGATCGAAAATAACGAAACGGCGATAGAACAGGTTGGTAGCCTACACGTGGGGCACAGGCGACTGATAGAAAAATTACTGACCTTCAGCTTCAACAATCAGCACGGCATTGGCTAAATCTAGGTAATCACAAACACTACTGTTGTCTCCAAAATCAACAAAGATCGACAGTGTGTTGCGATTGGTGATGGGCAGGCTGAGTTCGATCGGGTCTGCAATGGCGGAAATCTTTTGTTCAAACAAGATGTTGCCATCTGCTTCAATTCGCAATTCCACCATCGTGGGTTGGCCCTTTTGAGGCTGTTGAAAGGCGACATCGTCGTCGACTCCAACAATTGCTCTGAGTTGTGAGTACTTTCGATCCAGAGCGTACTCGATCTTTGCGTTAGGAAACAGGCAAATGCCCTTTGCGTAGGTCTGACTGCGAAGTGTTAACGGCGGTCGGCCATTATTCATGAAATGATCTCGCGACATTCTCCACTGACTGGATAATCCTGTTCGAGATTTCTTGTCGGCATCGAAGAGCGTACCCCATTGCTGCCCTACGGGATCTAGGCCAAAGTATTCTTCGGTGATTGGATTCAAGTCGGAAAGGTAATGTCGGCGACCCGAACTAAAGTCGATACTTGCCACAGCATTTTCAGGGAGTGTGAATGACTGTTGCCAAGATGTTTTCATCTGAAAATTTTTGGCTGAAAATTCGATTTTGCTGGCCATGATTGTTTGGCCATCTGTGGTTTGAACGGCGATCGATCCAACCAAAGTGGGCTTTGAAAGTTGGGCAAAGATGATTCCGAAGACTCGTGCTCGAGGCACAGGGATTTCGTCGCCATCAAGCAGAAATAGGATTTCTGTTTGGTTGATTGCAGCAATGTTCCCTGCAAGAAAGTCGAGTCCGTCTGAACCTCGCTTTTGAACGACAAGCAAATCTGTGTCTTCAGATCGCTCCGTGAAAGCTTTCCATTGCAGCGCTAGTTTACGTTCTAGGGGCTTCAGCCGAATGGCTCGAACCGCATTTCGTGGAAGCTTAACATCCTTCATCAGAGTGTTGGACAAACTGACTTGGTCTGCCGTGGCAAGTACTGATTCTGCAGATAAGGTCGAATTGTTTCTTAATTCAATGGCAGGTTGCCGTTCGAATTTTTCTGTGTTGTCCGTTGATGGTGGATCGGAAAATTTGATGGCCAAGACACTGTCCATGGAGATGGTGGTTGACTCATTTCCCCCTTCCATGGTGACGGTCTGAGACGTGACGGTTGCGATTTGTCCTTGAACGGATTTGCCTTCCATTGTGGACACCGTTGCCTGCCACATTGTGGACGTCAGCACAGCCAACTTGAAAATCGTGATCATCGTTTTACTCTTTGTCAGGAGTAGGTCTCTCTGAGATAGTCAGAGGCCTTGGTTACTTCTTTTGTTCAGCGATTTTACGATTGTAGCGGCCAATTTGGTCGATGAAATTGGATGGGAATTTCTGCTGAATCATTTCACGCGCTTTGGCTTCCTGTTTACTGTTCAGAAGGCCCCATTGACCTGTTTCAGTCAGGTTTTTGGCATCAGCGTCTCCATTACCGCTCGCACCGTTTTTCACTCGACTCTCTTGCAATGGATTAGCTTGCTGCTGCTGCTGTTGTTGTTGGCCCTGCCCTTGTCCAGACTGCTGTTGTTGTTGCTGCTGTTGCTGTTGTTCTTCTAAATCTTCCAACAGCTTATCCAGAGCAGCAATCACAGCGTCTTCTTGAGTCTGAGTTTGTTCTCCTGACTGACCGATATCCAAACGGCGTTCGACGTCTTGCATAAGCTCGGCGACGTTTCTCATTCCTTCGTTTTCTCGTTCAATCAATTCCTTTTTCAGCATGTCGGCGACAACGAGGAAACGATGAGGGGGGGTGAGCGTGTTGTTCTGCAGCAAAGAGATGCTGGCGAGCGCTTCTTCTGTCTGTAAAAGCTCCGACTGACAGATCGCTCGATAAAACATCAGGCTGGCAGGATCAATGACTTCGTCTGGATTCAGGTCTTTTAAGGTTTCCAAGGCATCATCATAAAAACGATGCTGAACCAACCAACGTGCTCGGAAAAGCTGAACCTGAGCTGCGTAAAAATTCAATTGCCCGACTGTTTCAATCGCACTGGTGAAATCTTCACCAACAGATTGCTGCAGCAATGTGTTGGCATCTGCATCGATTTCGGCAAAAGAAAGGATCACTGCATCCAGTAACTGCTCGCTGGTCAAATCTTGTCCCTGTGTGTGAGCCGCCCATTGCTTCATCGCTTTTTCGGTTGAAGTCTTTGGTAGGTTTCGACTCGCAATCCATTGCATCAGTTGTGTTTGAACTTGATCCAAAGGCATGGCAGCGAATGTGACATCTGTTTCTTCTGACACTTGCGATTCGATGTCTGTTTGCTGAGCAGTCGCCAAGGGACTGCAGATCATGATCGCAAGGATCACACCGCACAATGCGGTTGACGAATAGCGAGACTGCTGGTGTTGATGTGAGTTTGAAAGAGTCATCATTAATTTCGCTCCATTTGCTGAGCCAACACACCGGCGGATTCTGTAAGACGATTTTGACGAATGGCCAGTTCTTCAAGTTGGTCGACAAGGGCTGCTTGTTCTGTGGGATCACCGGCTTGAAGCAGACGATCAACGGTGGCTGTTCGCCGGTTGACTCGGAGTTGCAAAGATCGCAAGACTTTGATTTCGGCCATGAGTTCAACTAAAGGGGCCTGCTGCTGAGAGGGAGGCTGTTGTTCTTGCTGCTGCTGCTGTTGCTGCTGCTGCTCCATGTCCTCCATTTCTTGTTGAACAGTTTCGATCAATTCCCTCAATGCTTCAATGATGTCGGTTTGAATCGATTGGGTGAGGTCGAAAGCCTTGGTGTCTTGCAACCGACTTGCCACTGTTTTCATATCTGATTCGATGTCTTCCACAGCAATCAAGATTGAAACTGATGTGCCGTCTTCTTGCAGCAGACCAACAGTTAACGAACATTCTCGCGTTAGGTCAGCTTGTTGTTGGCTGAGTTCTCGACAGCGACCAATGGCGGTATTCAACCATTTTTCTCGAGCAGTCGCTCCCAGAGCTACGGTTTCGTCGTGAATTTGAGTTTGCAGAGACAGCATTCTTTGAAAGCGAGCTTCCAAAGCCGCCAAGATCATTTCCTTTTCTTCTTCTCGCAGCTGCTTCAGAGTTTCTTCGAGTTCCTTCTGTGCTTTTTCAAGTTGCTTGATGGCCTCATCTTGATTGTCGAGTGCTCCATCTCGATCTTGGTCTTTCAGTTTATCGATCGCATCCTGCATTTCCTTTTTGGCTTTTTCCAGCTGTTCTCGCCCAGGAGTCTGTTGCTGTTGTTGCTGCCCAGACTGCGACTCGCTGGACTCGCCGGACTCGCCGGACTCACCAGACTGCGACTCGCCGGACTCACCGGACTCGCCGGACTCGCCGGACTCACCGGACTCACCGGACTCGCCGGACTCGCCGGACTCGCCGGACTCGCCGGACTCGCCGGACTCACCGGACTCACCGGACTCACCGGACTTCTTATCATTAGAGCCTTTGTCTTTTGGATCCCCGCCTTTAGGATCGCTATCTGTGGGGTCACCGTTCTCTGAATCTCCTTGGGATGCGTCATGCGACTGCACATCATCTAAGACATCTCCTGTCTTCTTCAGAGTCTCTTGTTGACCAGGAGCCGCATTTGATGGAGAGCGTGAATTTTGAGCAGCTGCTCGATCTGCTTTTTGGCGAGCTGTTAAGTTGCGAACATCGTTCAGAATTTGGTTCAGTCGTTCTCGTTCTTTCTCCACCTCACTGCGACGATCTTCGCTTTGCAGCAAAGTTAAGATCTGCTGCATGCCTTTTGTGACTTTGGTTTGTTTTTTCCGCGCTGGCCCCAAATCGCCTTTACTTAACAATTCGTTGATTGATTCCAGCTCAGATGCGATGGCGTTTTCTCGCCCTTCACTAATTGCTCGGCGTAGCAGTTCGGCTCGTTCTGGGTCATCTCGCCCAAGCATGTCAGCCATCTGTGAGAGCAGGCGTTCAAAGCGAGAGTATCGTCCTGCGATTGCTGCTTGATCGTTTTGAAGTTTTTCAGCATCCTTGTCGGGAGCTTGTACAGCGTTGGGAGCTTGTACAGCGTCGGGAGCTTGTGCAGCGCCCCAAGCGTTACCGGTGCTACTGAGCACGGTTGCAAAGATGAAAAGCAAAACCAGACGGCCAAGAGATGAAGTGCTGACTTGTAGGTGGGATGTCATCTGTGGTTCTCTCATCAAAATCTTTCCTTTAATCCAGCATCAATCTCTATTGTTGGTGTGCGGCTGCTTTGCACAGCCGCGCATGATTCATCGCTATTGTCCGTGTTTTGATATGACGATGTCCAGCAGCATTTCTTGACTTAGATCGGCTTTTTGTGCCAATCAGCTGCCTCGAGTCTGCTGGATTTTGGCCAGTTCAACGGGGAAAACGGTCAAAAACCACCCAGATCCTTGAGTTGCAGCCGTTTGGCTTCTTCAATCAGTCGTTTTTGTTCTTCAAGGATATCTTTTAGGTCGCTGAGTGCTTCGTGGAATTCCGCCATGTCTCTTACTTCATCCAAGATTGTCTTGAGCCGATCGATGATTTGTCGGACATCTTTTTGAGCAGGAGAAATCAGATTTTGAGTCTCAAGTCCCTTTGCAGCAGCGACTCGAAAACGGCTGACTGATCGATCTGCTTCGTCAATATCCTGATCACTGATGTCCTGCAGCGGTTGAATAATTTGACTGTACATGTTTTCCGCAAGCTGCTTTGGCGGAATTGCGTTATTGATCAGTTGTAAGGCGATTTCACGGAAGGCTTCATTGATCGCGTCCAGTTCGTTTTTTTGTCGTCTCAGAATATTCCCAGCGGATTCAGCACACCGATTCAAACTCGCCACATCCGCTGTTTTCTGTGCCGCAGTGCCTGATTGTTCATCAAGACGTTTTGCGATGTCTTTGTGAAAAATTAAATCCGATTCAATCTGTTCTAACTTGCCGATGACTTCTTCAAATCTGCGACGCAAAGCAAGTTCTTGTGCGTACATCAACGACAGCAGTTCTTCATTGCTCACGATTCGAAAGACCATGGGTTCGGCTTGGCTTTCGTTGGCCGTGGGAAGATTGCACTTGTCTGTGGCCAAAACGGTAAGTGCCAAGGTCTGGCCTTCAGTTAAGTCCAGTGGCTGAACGGCAAAGTATTCTCGATCGTTTCCAGATTCCGTGAATTCAAATTCTAGACTTGGCTGAAAACCACTTCTTAAAGCTCGCTTGCGCCATTGTGATTCGTCGTCCACAAGAAAGCGAAATCCTGCGGATTCGATTCCATAGTCATCGGTAATTCGTCCGGTGATTGGAATGATGGCTCGTCGAGTAATCGCATTGGTGACTCCTCGTTGTTGTACGGCGATGACAGGAGCCTTGTCTGCAATACCGGAAATTCTGAGCGATTCTGGTGTGGTTGTGATGATGTTGTCTTCATCGTGAAGAAAGAATTTCAGATCGGTATTTGAAATCAACGGGATCGCTGTTGTGGCAGCAGCACTTTGTTCGGTGACTTTGGGTTGGATTAAGAATTCGACCTGAAAAGACATGCCGTCTGCGGCAAGTAGAGCGGGAAGGTCCTGAGAGGCAATGCGATTTTCATTGCGAGAGATCAGCCTTCCTTCTTCGGCATTGCCTTCGATTTCAAAATCATCTGTCACGATTCGAACGGCTTGCAGCTGCTTACTTGCCGAAGCCGAAAGCTGAAACTTGGTACCCAAAGGAAGCGAAAGTTCACTGCTTAGAATTTCAACATCGGGGCCTCGTTCTTGATTCCATCCTGTGTATTCCGGATAGGCACAGATTGCAGAGAGCTGGTCCAAAGCAGGTACGCCAACGGCTTGGATATCCAAGGGGACGGGCGTTCGATAGTCGCCTCCCAACACTTCAATTGAAATGTCTTCTTGAAGTCGAGTCAGAATGAAACGAAACGTGTCGTCAGCTGATTTGGAAACATAACTGCGGCTCGATGTTCCGTCTGCTCGTCGAACATCAATGCGGACTCGGTCGGGGACCACCCAAGGAGTTTTTTGTTCGGGGCTTTGTTCGGGCACTTCAATCATCAGCTGTAAGTCAGAACCACGAGCATGGCGATGAAGGGGGCGACCATCAACGTCTGTAAATTCCAGCCGCCGATCACCGGGATCCGCAAGGACTGAAAACTGCAGTTGAGTTGTGCGGATGTGATATGTGTTTTTGCACTGCACAAAAGCATTCCACCATCGCGTGAGTGCTCCTGGAGACATGAAAGCATGAATCATTAACGAAGCTGCCAGCACCCCTGCGATCCAACTTTGCTTTGTGATGGATCGAGTATCAAAGATATCTTGAAGGGAGGCTGATTTTAGGAGCGTTTGAGCTTGGCTGGCAGTTCTGGACAACATGCTTTCGACATGAGTGCCTGCTTCTGGGTAGTGCTGTTTGTTTTCAACAACTGTGATCAGTCGATCTTGGAATTCTGGGAATCGTCGTTCAACCAGCAGTGCCATGTCGGTGTCTGACAGCTTTCTGGAAGCGGGAAGAATCAGATAGCGAAGTGCCAACCAGATTCCCGCAATCAACAGCAGTCCTGAGACAACCATGCGGAAGCTTCTTGGCAGTTCAAGCTTTTGCAAGGCGAACCAAGCCGAATCGATTCCGGTTGTCAGCCAATAGACGCCAATGGCGACGATGACCAAGACCAGCAGTCCTGACAAAGCCGTGTAGCTTCGTGATTTGGAACGTAGAACCTGCAACTGTTCCGGAATTTCTTTCGGAACGGAGATGCTGGTTGTTGCTGTTGTGAAATTGGCAGTTGACATTGGTGTCAGTGAATCAGGAAGAAGAGTGACATTCTAAGAAAGTCGTAAGAATTTTCGGAGCGCCCATTCGATGCATAACAATCCGATGAGCAGGTACATCAGCCAGCTTCGATCCCAGAGCGTTTTTAATTGCTCATCAATCACCAGTGGTTCACTGCGATCAGGCAACAAGTCTGGCAATGTGGCGACTGCCTGATCTAGGCTCAGGTATCGTCCTCCCGTTTCGGCAGTCAAACTGGTTAAACGTTTGACATCTTGAGCTGGGTTTTGTGCTTCAAGGTCAGGCAGCGAAACCAGCACACTTTCCGTCAGCACATCATTTGATTCGGGGACGGGAATCGTCAGGCGGTACTCACCCGCCGCTGCAGGGCGAAAGGTGGTTGTGTACTGGCCCGGCCGTCGAGAATCTGGTTGAAGTCGGTTGGGAGTCGTCATGACTTTGCCGCTGGAATCGGTGATTGAAATCGGTACCGATTCTCGTTGCAAAGGCTGCAATTGAGCATCGTAAAGTTGAGCTCGAACAGTCAGCGTTTGTCCGGGAGCCATTTCGGGCTTGTCTAGCAGCAACAGCCCTCGACTTTGCCCTCGACTTCGTCTGCCCTGCCCGACTTCTCGAACTAAGTTGGTCCAAAATCGTTGATGACCGTCCGAGTTAATGGCTCGTAATCGCCATGTTTCTGCAGACGACACAAAGATTGTACGACCTTTTCCGTAAAACTGGCTGGCCAAGAAAGGTGGTTCGCCATCTTGAGTTCTTGCTCGAGGGTTGCCATAGCGAGCCAAGATGGTGGCTCCGTCTCGAATAGCTCGCACGGGATAGGAACGATAAATTCCTTCAAACGATTCCCAGACGTCCGTGGATTCTTTTCCTGTGGCGTCTGAAATTTTTAGAAAGGGACTGGCCTTACCTTCCAGTGTGAGCTTGATGGGCCATGCTTTGTCTGACCGTTGAGTCACTTTGAGATCTGCGAGCATGCGATTTAAAATCACAGGGTACAGCACATTGATGTCTCGAAACTGTTCCGGGTCTGCTGCCATTTCTGGAGTAAACAATTCGCCGGCAACAAAAATGATGCCTCCCGAATGTTCATCGACCCAACGATTCAAGTATTCTTGCTGCTGCGGTGAGAGCAATTTCCAGTTGGCGTCGAAGGCAATAATGACATCGTATTCAAAGAGGTCAGATTCTGTTTTCGGAAATTCTGTTAGCAAGTTTTTTGCTTCTTGACTGACGAAGCCGAGATCCTTTTTTTGGATTGTTTGCAGCCACACGTCTGATTCAATACCGCTGTGACGATACAGCGTATTTCGCACAAAGTGATAGTCTCGCATCGGACCACTGCTGATCACTAAGACTTTCATCTTGCGATCAGTGACTTCGATGGCTCTTAACCGCTGATTGTCGTTGGCTGAAAGTTCCTCAACAGATTCATCGTCGAGTTTGGCGACAGCCACATATTCGTACTCTCCCGGAACAGTGATCTGTTGACTGAAGGATACTTTGACGGGAAGACCATCATCCGCGATTTCGAATGCTTGCTTCAGGATCTCACGTCGATCATTCCCTTGGCCAGCTGCTGATTGTTGAAACAGAGTGACTGTTCCCGTTTGATTGGTGATTCCTGAACCTTGAACCGTAACGGACAGATCAAAGGGATCTCCACGATGCACGCTGGTAGGAGATTGAATCCCCGCCAACCGCAGATTCATGCTGGGGGTTTCACTGCCTGTGCCAACCGTAATCAGCTTCGTTTGGCTGCGTTCGGCCCGCAGCTTAGCCGCGGCCAGATCTAAGCCAGCGTTGTTGCCACCATCTGTCAAAACCACAAGGCCAGATAGCGTTCGGCCTGCCACTTGGCCAATCAGCTCATTGAGTGATTCGCCGAGTCGAGTTTCTGGGCCGGTTGGGGCGAGCAGTTCGTCCCATCTTGCTCGTTGCTGTTCGCTGCTGACTTGCTTGTCATTTGCTGATGTGTCTTCGAGTGACACAACAGTGGAACCATTCGTCCCATTTTGATTCGCTGCTGATGCACTGTTTTCGTCAGTTGATGCTGTGGCAAAGTTGGTTTGCTGATCCGTGATGATCGCAACAGGACCATTCAGTTTCGAATCGAATGTGAAGACAGAAACCGTATGAGTTTTTGAGAGGTCATTCAGGAGATTGGAATCTAAGATGGCTTGCTTAACGGCGGTTGCTCGATCGGGGATTTCACCGCTTGGTGTTGACTGATCCGTTGATTTGTCTGCTGCCGGAAATGCCATCGAAGACGAAGTGTCGATCAGGACGCCGATTCGTGACTTTTGGATTTGAGTCGTCTGAGTTCTTAGGCGTGGATTGAGCAGGACAAAGACAAGCAAGCCTAATGCGGTGAGACGCAAAGCCAGCAACGCAATTCGGTAGCCTCGACTTAAAAACCGAGTGTCTCGAAGTGACACCCACAAAGACAATGCGAAAACAGTGGCTAAGCCCACGGTCCATAGAATCAAAGAGATTCCAGATTGAGGGAGATCAATTTCTGTTGTCTGAAATCGATCTGACGCCAATTGGGCCAGTTGAGTCAAATCATTGAGATGCAGGTGTTGCATAAAGCTTTTCATTTCGCCGCCTCCGGATGAAAGCTCAACCTGAGTGCCAGCAACTGTTCGGCGACGAGTACGGCAACTAATAGCCCGAGCAGCAACCACCGAAGTTCTCGTCCAGTATCTGAGTCTGACAGACCGGTTGTATTTGCGGCTTGTACAATTCGGACATTGGTAGAATCTAAGTTTGATTCCACTGTTTTTGCATCTGCGACGGTTAAGTCACTTTCTGATGTGGGGACTCCTAAAGCGACCCAAGTTTCATCGGTTTGACCGGATGTGGGATAGCGTTTGATGCGGTACACGCCTGGTTGTGTGGCGTCTGGCACAGTGGCAGATAGTAAGATGGCTCCAGATTCCGTTGGCGTGGAATCTGGCTGATCGGCTGTGTTAGATGCTTGTTTTGTTAAATCAACGGGAGTCGCTTGAAGCCTTAAGAAATCAACATTGTTTCGGGCTTCATCAGCGGATTCAGGCAAGAAGATTTCCATGGTGTCAGTGAACTGATTGGCTTCCCATTGAAGCGTAATGTCGTCTCCCACGGATGCCCTGCGGATCGCTGTATCTGGTCGTTGCAGATATTGATGAATCAATAGATGTGTGACCACGTACCCAGGCGAAGCAGGATTATTTGGCCAGTTGGACCAACGTCGCCCTGCTGTGGTCAGCAGTGTGAGAATTTTGCCTTGTCCGGCCTGTTGTTCGAAAATTACAGGAGTCCCATTGCTTAAACGAGCCAGAATTGTTGGCCGTTGAATGGCATCGTTTTCACCTTCACCTTCTTCGTCTTCAGTAGGCTGGTTTCCATACCAACGACTGACTTGAATCGTGTCTGCAAACGGGCTGTCGGGGATATTGTAGACTTGAAAAATCGGGTGTTGGTTAAAGATGATCTTTTGAAATTCGGGATCTTCGGTTGCTAGGACACTTTGAATGCTGTCCACAGTTCGAAGTTGGGTAGGGAATAGCGATGGCTTTGCGTTTTTAAGTGTTGTGTTGTACCAAGCAGTGTTTGCTTGTTCGTCGGGGCACCAAACAATGCCACCACCAGAAACAACATAGTCTTTGATTCGTTCCGTCGCGTCGGCCGGTAGTTCTCTTACATTCAACAGATAGATACAGTCATACTGATTCAATGAAGTGGATGTCAGCACTTCTGAACTTCGTGTTTCAACGTTGATTCCAGTAAGGCTAGGATCAGCGCTTAAAGCGTTGGAAAGAAAAAGGCTATCTGTTTGTAAACTTTCATCGTCTACGATCAGCACAGTTCGACGTTCAGAGACTTCAATCACAAGGAACTGTGAATTATCGGCCTGCAAAACGTCTTCTTGCAGTTGGATTTCTAGACTATGGTGTCCTACAGATTCAAAGACGATGTCATGAGACAGCACCGTTTCTGTTTCTGCTTCCAAGTCTGGTAGCAGAATTTTTCGCGGCAGTGGAATTCCATCAACGAAGACTGTTGCTCGTGCTCCACTTAGTAGTCGACTGCCAAAATTTGTAACTGTCAGATTCAGTCGACAGGGAATCCCAACGGCAGTTGATGCTGTGTCGCTGGTGAGTTGTGACAGAGCAACATTGTCGCCTTCCAATTCTGGAATTTGAACCAGTGAAATCTGGGCATCAATTCGTTCTAACGCTTTGACCGCATTGGAGACTTCTGGTTGTTCTTGCCAGTCACTGGCTCGCAAATCTGTGATGATGTGAACAGCCGGAGAAACTCCCGAATCTGCAGAGAGGATGTTTTCGGCAGACTGTAAAGCGGACACCATTGATGCAGATTGATAGCTGCATTGCAAATTGCGCAACCGAGGAATGAGCTCTTGAACGAGTGCTCCGTCCAGTCGTCGATCGGACACCAGTGGTCGATTCGGGGCTGTGATGGTGAGCACCGATACTTGGAGTGTTCCTGATCGACCTCCATCTTGAGACAGCAATTGTTCTAAGGCAGTGATCCCTTTTTCGAAGACCGTGGTTTGGCCCACTTGCTGTCTCATTGACAGCGTGTCATCAAGAATCAACACGTGATGACTGCTGGCCCCCTTTAGCAACCACATGTTTGAAGAGCTCAGAATGAGCCGAGCGATCAAGAACATCACCAGCAAAATGGCAAGGATTCGCAGTAGCAGCAGAATCAGTTGTTCGATAATTAATCGGCGTCGATTTTGTTGGTCACTCTGGAGCAGAAATTCCATCGCCGCAAATTGAACTTTGCGGTGACGCATTCGATTCAGCAGATGAATGATGATGGGCACAGACGCCAGCGCAAGCCCAGGCAGAACGAATGCCGGGTTGAGAAAAAACTGGGTAAGCCACGTCATGGAAGAGGAAATTCTTTACCTGTGTGAGTGTGATGTCATTGTGAGGCCAGTTGCTATTGACCGAAAAGCGGTGAGCTTTGCTTGGTGAGGCCAGTGCTATTGACCGAAAAGCGGTGAGCTTTGCTTGTCTGTCGTTGCTATTTGCTTGCCCCGTTTCTCTTACTAATCAGATGAGCCAGAACAGCGTCTAAGTGTTCGCTTGTGCGTGTCAGCCGATAGTCAATTCGACTGCCCGCACAACGTCGCCGAATGTCGTCCAGAGCAGCATTCAGCGCTGTTTGATAACCCTCTCGGAGAGCCGCTGGATCGCATGTCAGATGCCCTGCGTCTTCAAATCCTTCGAACTTTAGGCTTCCCGAATAATTGAAGTCCAGTTCTTGATCGTCCATGGTGTGGACAATGATGATCTCATGCTTTCGTTGCTGAAGGAGCCTGAGTCCTTTAAACAGTTCGTCTCGATCACAAAGCAAGTCAGAGACAATCACGACGATACTACGTTGACTCATGGATTCCGCAGCGGCTCGTAAAACCTGAATGATGTCGGTTTTGCCTTTGGCGGTTTCTTGAGACAACGTTCCGATGATGGAATTAATGTGATTGTGGCGACTGCTGCTGGGGAGAATTGTTCGAAGTGAGTGATCGAAAATTCCAGCACTCACAGAATCGTTTTGCTTCAAAGCCATCATGGCCAATGAAGTGGCGATCACTTGAGCATATTCGAACTTGCTTAGGGCTCCGGTTTGAAAGTGCATGGATTCGCTGCCATCAACCAGTAGAGCAACACGAACATTCGTGTCTTCTTCAAACTGTTTCAGGTAATAGCGATCGGTTCTTGACCAGACTTTCCAGTCAATGCGACGGGTGTCGTCTCCTGGTACGTATTCGCGGTGCTGAACAAATTCCAGAGACTGTCCGAAGTACGGACTTCGATGCAAACCCGAAACAAAACCCTCGACGACTTTGCGGGCTCGAAGCTCTAACCGAGAAATCCTAGCGATCTCTTCAGGCCGCAAAAATCTTTCCAAATCGTGGGTCACTCGACAGGTCACTTTCCTTGTCTGGAGTTTCGTTAATCAAACGCTCGACGACTTTGTCGGACGTAATCCCTTCACTTTCAGCAGTGAAGTTAGGAGTAATTCGGTGTCTGAGGACGGGGGCAGCCAAGGCTTTGATGTCATCCGTTGAGACATTGGTTCGGCCATTCATCAATGCTCGCGCCTTACCACCTAGCAAAAGATTTTGCATGGCTCGAGGACCAGCTCCCCAGCTGAGGAGTTCATTAATCCAATCTGGAGCCCCTTGTTCGCCGACTCGAGTTTGTCGAACCAAAGCCAAAGCGTAGTTGATCACATGATCAGTGACAGGAACCTGTCGGACCGTGTTTTGGATTTGCAGAATCTGTTCGGTGGTCAGAACGGCTTGGAGGTCAACCTTTTGATTTGAAGTCGTCCGCCTCGCGATTTCGCGTTCTTCTTCAAATGATGGATAGTCAACAAAGACCTTAAACATGAATCGGTCTTGCTGAGCTTCAGGAAGAGAATACGTTCCTTCTTGCTCAATGGGATTCTGCGTGGCTAAAACAAAAAACGGATTCGAGAGTTGGTGAATTGTCTGACCGACAGTCACTTGATGTTCTTGCATGGCTTCCAGCAAAGCGGCTTGAGTCTTTGGTGGAGTTCGATTGATTTCGTCTGCCAAGACAACGTTGTGGAACAGGGGCCCTTGAATAAAGCGGAACGTTCGCTCACCGGTTTCCCGATTTTCTTGGAGGACATCTGTTCCCGTAATGTCAGCAGGCATCAGGTCTGGTGTGAACTGAATTCGCGAAAACGACATCGACAGGCTTTCGGAAAGCGTGCTGATCATCAATGTCTTCGCTAGGCCGGGAGCTCCTTCAAGGAGGCAGTGCCCTTTGCTGAATAAAGCGATCAATAGCTGCTCGACAACTGCTTTCTGGCCAACAATAACTTTTCCGATTTGTTCGGTGAGTTCAGCGTTCGCTTTGGTGAGCAAATCGATTGATTCTGACGACAGTGTCGTGTCTTGGTCCGACATTCAGATATCTCAATTCTGTTTCGGGATTTCATCGACAGCACTTCGTTGCCGCTGTCAGAAATCAGTCTGTTTTGTTTCTAAAATGATTGCTGTGCGCTACAGATCCAAAGAGCATCTGACACAACAGCATCCGCCACTATATCAAAGCTTGCACACAAGAGAATTCAACCATGCGATTGGTTTTTGAACTTCATTGACTTCTGTTTTGCCTAAAATGAACCCTTACGAATTTTTTACAAGTACAAGGTTGCAGCATCCTGCCGCCTGACTTGTTGGAGTGGGTCGACTTTTGGGCAAGAAAATCCAAGAATCCTTTCGCGCAGACGAATTGCCTACCGAACCCCCATCCTTTGGTAACGAGTCGGTTGGTGTTTTGCTTTTCGCAACTTTGCCTCGAAAAAAACACCACGCCCTCAACCGGGCGGCAATACAACGAAGAAAAACAAGAGAAACCTGATATGTTAGGTTTTCGATCCCTGTTTCACTCTGGAGATTCATACATGAAGCGAATTATTCAAGCCACATGTATCGCTTTGTTGAGCGTATCATGTGCACCTTCAGTATTGCTGGCTGATGGCCTAATGGAAGCGGCTCCTAATGACGCTTACCTTGCCATTTATCGCAAGCACAATCCTGAACGTGACTATCAGAAAGCCTACTACGCCGAAATTCGTCAAGCGATTCAGGAGACTCGAATCGTTGACAAGTTTTTTGCAGCGATTGAAAAGCAGGTACCTGCTGAAGAGTTTGCTCAGTTTGACGCCATCAAGAATCAGCTGCTTCAAGCGGTTTCCCCAATCGATTGGGATGCTGCGATGAATTCTTCGGAATCTTTGTACATCCAAACCATGGAACTTCCCAGCACTCACCATTTGTGGATGACTCGGATGGCAGATGGGGGAGCTTCGTCGGTTGTTGATGGGTTAACGAATCTTCTGAAGCTGGTCGAAGCAGCCAGTCAGGGGCAAGTGCCTGTTGTTGAACGAGAAATTGGTGGAATCACAATGACAAGCTTGGGATTGCCTGAGAGCCTTCCCGTAAACCCCATGTTCGGGGTGACAGATGACGGTGTGTTTGTCTTCACAACGTCTCCCGCATTATTGGGACAATGTATGTCATTGTTGGCTGACCCATCCGCAGTTTCCAAGTTCGATGACCCTCGAGTGAAAACCGCGATGCAGCACTTGCCACAGTGGGAAGATTCGATTGCATTCTTTGATGGTCGAAAACTATTCAGTGAACTGAAAGGCTTAGATACGTTCATTCGTGACCTTGCAGCGGGGAACGAAGAAGCCAAGCGTATGGCCGGATTGGTCGCGCAGATCTTTCAGGAAGTTGATGTGCTGGACTACACGCTCACGTCTGAATATACGGAAGGTCGTCAAAACCGATCTGCGACTTTTGGGGCCTATCGAGACGGCTATGAAACGAGTGCTGTTGGCAAGATGTATGTGAATCAAGAAGCGTTCAAAAACTGGAGCGGTTGGATTCCTGAAACTGCTACGTCGTGGTCTTTAAATAGTGGCGCGACATTGGCTCCTTTGTACGCGTGGGTGATGGAAGTGATTCCAGCCACTTTTCCGGAAGCCAAAGAAGGCTTGGCTCAGTTTGAAGCTCTTCAGGATCAGTGGGACATTCATTTGTATGACGATCTATTGACTGGTTTTAGCGGAGAATCAGCCCGACTGTCATTCAAAGGGCCGACAACGGCGTTTGGTCCAACTGCAAAGTCAGTCGTCTACTTAAAGTGTGATCAGCCCGACCGAATTCAAGCTTTAGTGCAACGCGGTTTGGATGCATTGTTGCAGCTTCCTGATGTCAAAAAACAAGGGCTGTCTTTGAGCCCTGTTGATGATATGGAAGGTTTTCAGAAGCTGAACTATCCAATGCTTGGTATGATGCAGATGCAGCCCGTGTTGGGTTTCAAGGACGGTTGGATGGTGATGGCCAGCCACGTTGAGGCTGTCCAGTTGGTTGAGCAAAGCCGAAGCGGCGAAGCGGCAACCATCGAATCCAGCGACCTGTTCACCGCTTTTAATCTGCCAATTGAAGGACCCGTGATTGCTACTTCTTATGTCAATACGGGGCAGCAAACTCGAGACATGGCAAAAGGCATGCAAAGTATTGGTAGCATGCTGCCCATGCTGATGGCAATGATGGGAGCAGGTAGTAATGCTCCAGATCTTAGCAAGGCGTCTGACTTCATGAACCTGTTGCCCGACTTAGGTCGAATCGTGGCAAAGTTTGATTTCCTCGATTCCACTCTGACAGTGACCAAGCCTGGGCCTACTTCTGGAACCTTCATGAAAGAAGCCGTGGTTTTGATCAAAGAAGATGAATCAGCTGGTCGTTAGTCTCGATTTTCGTTGCCACGGTTTCGTCATCGAGATGATTCGTTGTGCGACCCAATCAAAAGGTTTATCGTTTGCCTCTGCAAACGGTAAGCCTTTTTTTGTGCTTCTTTTAAAGAGGCACACGGGAGCGTATCAACGCAAGTTCCGTATTTGTGATTCGCAGTGGGGATGACGTGAACCCTAGCGGTGTCCAGTGTGTCGTATCGCGAGCAAGGCAAGCACCGTGCTGGATATCTGCTTTGGTGTCGGTCTTTCGAAGTTGTCTTGTTTGGAAGGAATCTTGGTCTCATGAATGCTCGACAATTAGAACGAATCGGAGTCCCTCGATACTGCGCGAAGGCTGCTATTGCTGCTGTGCAGAAACTGGTTGCTGGTGAACACCTTTCGCGGTCTGTGGTTAAGGCGCGGCTGGGTCAGGTTGTTGATGATCCGAAGCTCTTTGTCGGAGATCCCATTTTTGACGGGTTGGCTCAAGAACTCCTTTTCGATTCCGGGCCCGGATTGGGGGATCCGATCGAATACCGCACATGGGGAACAGAGATTGATCAAGGGGCACATGATCAGATGAACGACGCTTGTCGAGTTCCATCTGCCATTGGTGCGGCTTTGATGCCTGATGCTCATCTTGGTTATGGTCTGCCGATTGGTGGAGTACTTGCATTGGAAAACGCAGTGATTCCCTATGCCGTCGGTGTGGATATTGCGTGCCGGATGAAGTTGTCCGTGTTGGACATGCCAGAAAAAAGTCTAACGAAGAACTTCGACCACTACCGTATGGCATTGGAAAATGGAACAGCTTTTGGCGTTGGTTCGGCTCACCCAAAGCCTCAAGATCATCCTGTGATGGATCAAAACTGGAATGCCACTCGAGTTACTCGTGAAAACAAAGACAAGGCTCGTAAGCAACTGGGATCATCCGGATCTGGAAATCACTTTGTGGAATTCGGCGTTCTTAGCCTTCAGGAAGCAGATGCTGAATTGGGGTTAGAAGCGGGACGTTATGTCGCGTTGCTAAGCCACAGTGGAAGTCGCGGTACGGGAGCTGCCGTGTGTTCGACCTATTCGAACCTTGCAAGACGCATGATGCCTCGGCAGTACGCCGAATTAGGACGGCTGGCTTGGTTGAATATGGACACTGATGAAGGTCAGCAATACTGGGATGCGATGAACTTAATGGGAGACTACGCTGCGGCGAATCACGATGTGATTCATCGTTTGGTGAGCAACCTTTTGGGGGCTCGTATTATCGCGGATGTTGAAAATCATCATAACTTTGCGTGGAAGGAAAACCACTTTGGTAAAGAAGTGATTGTTCATCGCAAGGGAGCGACTCCGGCAGGTGCAGGAGTTCTTGGCGTGATTCCAGGTTCGATGGCAGATCCGGCTTTTGTTGTTCGAGGAAAAGGAGTGGCGGAAAGCCTGAACAGTGCATCTCATGGAGCTGGTCGAGCGATGAGTCGCCGGAAAGCGAAGGACAAGTACAACTTTCGAGCAGTCCAAAAGGATCTTGAGAAGAAAGGTGTGCGTGTTCTTTCAGCCGGGGCAGATGAAGTGCCGGGCGTTTACAAGAAGATTGAAAACGTGATGGCAGAGCAATCTGATTTGGTTGATGTAGTGGCTCGCTTTGATCCTCGAATTGTAAAAATGTGTGGTGATGGGAGCCGAGCAGAAGACTAACGCCCTTAGGATTCATCGCTGAGATGGCTGGTCATCTCAAAACAAAAAGAGCGTTCGGGAAGTGATTTCCGAACGCTCTTTTTTATGAGATTGCGACCCGTGATATCGGTCGGTTTTCAGCAACGAAAACTACGCGTTTGCAAGGTCTTCGACCATGATGGTGACAGTTCGATCTTCAAATGCAACACCATCGGAAACTCGTAGAGTCACAACGTATCGGTTGTCGCCGTCTGCATCCAGTGGGTTTTCAAAGTCTGGAGCGTTGATGAAGAACAGCTGACCTGTCTGAGCATCGATTTGGAAGAAGCTACTGTCTGCTCCGCCAGCAATACTAAAGGTCAGTGCATCTCCGTCTCCGTCAACGGCATTTGCGTCACCAACAAACAGGACATTTTCATTTTGCCAAACCACTTCATTTTGGCTGATATTTGTGAAGAACGGAGCATTGTTTGATCCCGTTCCTCCTCCTCCCCCACCATCATTTTGGTCGAGTACTCGGACGGTGACGTCACGATCTTGGAAGAGCGTTCCATCGCTGATTCGTAGAGTCAGCGAGTAAATGTTGTCTCCGTTTGCATCAGCAGGTGCTTCGAAGTCAGGAGCGGCATTGAATGTGACAACCCCAGTTGATGGGTCGATTGAAAAGAACGCTGCGTCGTCTCCACCTTGAATGCTGAATGTGACGTTGTCTCCGTCAGGATCAACTCCGTTTGCATCACCGACAAAAGTGTTCCCTTCAACGACAGTCACCTGTTCGTTTTGTTCTACGTTTGTGAAAGAAGGAGCATTGTTTGGTGTTCCTTCTCCGACGTCAGTGACTCGTACAACAACGTTTCGATCTTGGAAGAGTGTTCCATCGCTCACTCTTAGCACGATGTTGTAGTCGTTGTCTCCGTTTGCATCCCCTGGAGCTTCGAAGTCAGGTGCTGAAATGAATGTGACAACACCAGTGACTGGATCGATTTGGAACAAGTTGGCATCAGCACCACCTTGAATGCTGAATGTGATGTTGTCTCCGTTTGGATCAGTCCCGTTCGCGTCTCCAACGAATGTTGTGTTTTCCGGAACGGTAACAATTTCACCCTCTTCGACGTTTGTGAAGGATGGAGCATCGTTTGCTCCCCCACCATCATTTTGGTCGAGTACACGAACGGTGACGTCACGATCTTGGAAGAGCGTTCCATCGCTGATTCGTAGAGTCAGCGAGTAAATGTTGTCTCCGTTTGCATCAGCAGGTGCTTCGAAGTCAGGAGCGGCATTGAATGTGACAACCCCAGTTGATGGGTCGATTGAAAAGAACGCTGCGTCGTCTCCACCTTGAATGCTGAATGTGACGTTGTCTCCGTCAGGATCAACTCCGTTTGCATCACCGACAAAAGTGTTCCCTTCAACGACAGTCACCTGTTCGTTTTGTTCTACGTTTGTGAAAGAAGGAGCATTGTTTGGTGTTCCTTCTCCGACGTCAGTGACTCGTACAACAACGTTTCGATCTTGGAAGAGTGTTCCATCGCTCACTCTTAGCACGATGTTGTAGTCGTTGTCTCCGTTTGCATCCCCTGGAGCTTCGAAGTCAGGTGCTGAAATGAATGTGACAACACCAGTTGTTGGGTCAACTTGGAACAATGCCGCGTCAGCTCCACCCTCAATGCTGAATGTGACATCGTCACCGTCTGGGTCAGATCCGTTTGCATCGCCAACCAGAGTTGTGTTTTCTGGAACGGTGACAATTTGGCCTTCAGCGACATTGGTGAATGATGGAGCGTTGTTTGTTCCACCTTCATTTGTGTCAGTGACGGTGACTGTGACATTGCGATCTTGGAACAAAGTCCCATCGCTAATTCGCAGCGTCAGAGCGTAGATGTTGTTGCCGTCTGCGTCGGTTGGTGCTTCGAAGTCAGGAGCAGTATTGAATGTGACGATACCAGTTGAAGGGTCGATACTGAACAGCCCTGAGTCGTCTCCGCCAACGATGCTGAATGTGACGTCGTCGCCATCTGGGTCAACTCCATTTGCATCGCCGACAAACGTTGTATTTTCAGCAACGTCAACGTTTTGACCTTCAGCAACGTTTGTGAATGATGGCGCGTTGTTTGGTGTTCCTTCTCCGACGTCAGTGACTCGCACAGTGACGTTTCGATCTTGGAAGAGTGTTCCATCGCTAATTCTTAGCACGATGTCGAAGTCGTTGTTTCCGTCAGCATCCCCTGGGGCTTCGAAGTCAGGGGCTGAAATGAATTCGAGAAGACCTGTTGTTGGATCGATGATGAACAGATCAGCATCTGCTCCGCCTTCAATGCTGAAAGTCACTGCGTCACCATCAGGATCCGATCCATCGGCATCTCCAACGAAGATCGTGTTTTCAGGAACGGTAAGGATTTGACCTTCTTGAACATTCGAGAACGAAGGTGCCTGATTTGTGTTTTCATCGACATCCAAGACACGGATTGTGATGTTTCGCTCAACAGCACTCTGCCCGTCTGAAATCACAACAGTGACTTGATATTCATTGTCACCATCGGCGTCCGCTGGATTTTCGAAGTCAGGGGCGATTCGGAATGAGAGTTCGCCAGTATTAGGATCTAAGTTGAATGCCGCGGGATCTTGGTTTGGTCCGTCGCCAGGGACGTTGATTCCGTCTGAGAACGAATATGTGATGTTGTCGCCATCAAGGTCCGATGCGTCGATGTCTCGAACGTCGATCGTGCCTTCGTTGACTTCAATGATTTCGTCAGCATCCAGATTGTCGAACGTCGGCGCGTTGTTTGAGCCCGGATCGGATTCGTCAACATCTGTTACGCTTACCCAAAATGTTTTGAGTGTTGTGGTGTTGCCGTCGGAAACTCGCACTGTGACATCGTAGACATTTGTGCCATTCAGGCTGCCTGGATTTTCGTAGTCAGGAGCAACTCGGAAACTGAGAACACCAGTGGAAGGGTCGATTTCGAAGGATGGTCCGTCTTGAGCATCTGAAAGCGAAAAGGATAAGCAATCGCAATCGACATCGGACGCCACGATGGTCGCAACTTCAGTCTGATTTTCTTCGATCGACAGGTGGCTGGGTGTTTCAATCACAGGAGCATTGTTGGTGCTGTTCTGGATTTCAGCAAGAGTGAGTGTTTGATCTTGAAATTCAAAGATTTCAACACCACTGACAATATCTGTACTGTTGCCATCGCTGATGGTTAAAGAACCGTCTGCGTTTTGGATGATCGATAGCTCTGCTCGATCAAGGCTGGCATATCGAATTGTGTCGGTTCCTTCACCGCCATCAACCGTGTTAAAACCGTCGCCTGTGATAAACAGGTCATCGCCCTCTTCGCCGCAAAGCCCGTTGTCTCGAACACCAGACATGGTGTCATCGCCAGCTCCACCATTGAGCGTTTCCGATGCTTCGCCGACCATTGTATTTGCTGAATCATCGCCTTCAACATCGGCGGCTGATGCTGACATCAGCACCATGGGTTCAAGAGATTCGATTTGAAGGTCGTTGTGCTTGCGATTGGTTTTCATTGGTAGTCCGAATCAAATATGAAAGCTACAGGCCAAGTGGTCTGACGTCATCCCGCTTTGTGTTGGTGGAGTATCCAAGACGAAACGTCCATGAGAACCACTTTTTGGTGTTAAAATGGGAAAGATGTGAATGACCCTGCCGTTTGTACTGATTTTGAGCAGATGTTAACTCAAGTCAAGAGTTGAGTTTCTCTATGGAAAAACTCGTCATATTTCCTGCAATCTGCACAAAGTGCCCAAGGCAGCGAATAGACAACAGCTTTAACGTTCTCAGTGGCATAGATTTCGGGACAAAATGACCAAAAGCATCTGAAAATGCAAAGCACGGGAACGGTACGTAGGCTGAAAGCCTAGGAAATACAGTGATTTGTGATGTCCGCCTAATTTAGGCCAAGCTGTTTTCGCATTGTGTCTGCCATTTCGGCATATTCCCTACAAACATTATGAACATTCCAACGGTCTTGAGGTTTGACATACAAACCTTCAGTTGATTGTGAGCCATTTTCTGATTCAGCTTCTGCAACATATAGAAAATTGGGGGTTCTCATCGCCTTAAATTTTCCAAATTCCAACGGCAAGTTTCGCTCAGGGAAGGTGCTTGGTTCAGCAACAACCTGTCGAAGGTCCCAGCGTTGTTCCACATTGGGATCTGACTGTTGTTGCTGTTTGCTTGATGCTTCTATTTCGGCGTGTAAATACAGAGTGTGTAAGAGGTCGTGGCTCGACGTGACATCCTGCAGATGGAATTCTGAAAACTGTGGATGCTGCAATATCCCAGGAACTCGCATCAAATGGTCGCTTGCAAGAACATCAAACGTGTGCTCGATCGGTTCTGTGTGCATTTGGAAAGACGTGACAGCTAACAGTGTCTCTGGTGAGCAGTTCTGTCGGCAGGTTTGAATGGCTGTGCGAACTTTGTCTGAGCAATAAGTATCAATATTGACGACGTGAATCCAGAGGAGTGGATTCTGTGAATCGGCAGGTTGAAATATTGACTGCAGATTTGTGTCACCATTGTGTATCGAACAGTGGGTGACGTTCATGGGAGCGTCGGAAAAAAGACATTGCTGTTGAGTGTCACCGACCAAGACCAAACGCACGTCTTTTAGCGAAGCGACTGATTGGCCATTGGTAATCGATTTCCAGCCTTCTTGCTGTCGATAGTGTTGTCCGAGTGTCACCGTACCTGCTGACGCCTGAAGATCTTCAGTTGCAAGTTGATCAAACGTGAGAAATAAGCTGCGAGGAGAAGCGGGCATAAACTGGGGGCTGACTTAAGGCAACAGATCAAATAATGAGTTTGTGAATCGTTTCGACAATTCTTTTGGCGTGAGATTTATGTCTGCATTCCAGCCAGAATTCTCGCCATGGCAGAAGCTGCTTTCCGGTGAATGGGCGGTGTGGTGCCACTCTTGTTTCGAACGCCGGTCAACCACACATTTATTGGTTAAGCAACGTGTGAAAACGGATCAGTTTCGGAGTCATTGTGCTTGCGATGTGCTGAAATTGTTCTTGTTCGATGGTCGTGCATGTCTTCAATGCAGGGCGAATTTCTTGCCAAAGTTGAATCGCCTGATCACACTGCGTGGAATTGATGGTTGGCTGATTCAAGCTTAAATTTTGTTCAATTTGATGAAATATCACGGACATTTGGTGAGCTTTCGAAATCAAAGTTTGATCGTGATTGCCCGGTCGTCGTTGCCAGTAAGTGAGCGTTCGTTCTAAGGTGTCTGACAGTTGTTCTAGGGACGACGCCATGTTTAACAGAGCCGTTCGGTCGATTTCGATGGTGACCCCTAGAGCCACTTGGATTGTTTTGACTGCGTCATGAGTTGCTGTCAGAGTCGCTAGAGTTTGTGGTTGTTGAATTGGTTCTAAATAGAAGGCTAAGCGATTCCAAGCAGCGTCGATGAACTGAAATGCTTCGGCCAGTTCAGTGATTCCTTGCTTACGAAGGATTAACTGGTTCATGTTTTCAATTGCACCCGTAAGTTCATTTGCAGTGATGCTGACCAATTCACTGTCCGGAAGAATCATGAGCTGATCTAAAGTAATGGTTTGGAACAGTAACCGTTGTCTGCCTTCCAGTATTTTCACGAGTTCGCGGATGTATTCGGGGTCAACTTGCATGGTCATTCGCAACAGGTGGTGCAATGTGCGATGAGCTTCTCGAATTTTACGAATGCTTCGAATCACCGTTGGGCTGGTCTGTTGATTCAGTTGGCTTTCAAGCTGTCTCCATTCGGTATACAGCTGAGTGTATTCTGAAGCAGCAGTTTGAAATTGCACATTGTCAGCAACCAGTCCAGCGAAGTAATCGACTTCGGCGCAGAGATGTGCCAACTTGCGTTGCAAAATTCTGTTTCGTCCACCGGGACGAACGCCAACTTGTAGACCTTCTGATAGATCTCGACAGTATGCCGAAAGAGCATAGGCTGTTTGAATCACCTGTTTACGGTCGAAGCCAGTTTGGATTCCTAGAATCTTACTGTACTGTTGGTCGATACGATTAAGACGTGCGATGCACGCTGTTGTCTGATTTCGCAACCCAGCACATGTGGATAGTTCATGAGCCAACGTTGTCCACGCTGTGTTCAGATCTTCAAAACTGCTTCGAACGGAATCTTCTGTGCGCGCAATTGCCGTGCGTTGTTGGACGGTCCATGCAGTTGCCTGTAATTTCGTTGCGTCGCTCAGGTAATGGCGAACATGAAAGTGTCGAGCGGCATCAGTTTGTAACAATGTTCGGAGAGTACTTGCTTCCTGAGCAAAGTTTGAAGCGATGGGGCGTAACTGATTGACTTGAGGCGACAGCCGGGGTGGTCGATTGGGATTTCGCCGTGGATTCATCTGGCCGGGAGCAGGCGCGGTTTCTCGACGATTCGCTTTGTCTACCTGAGATTCTATGAGAGCTCGCAGAAGCCCTTTCACGACTTCATCGCCTTTCTGAGCTACCGCCGAATCAATTCCCATCGCTGTCAAGTGGCAGGCGATCAAAGTTGCGGCCAAAACGGTTCGGCTGGGGAAGTTCATGCTGACATCCTTATGTACAGAGCGGGATTACAGGAAGCAGAGACTGCGAGATTAAAAGGCAAAGTGACTGTTCATTGTCTCAGATTCCACTGCCCACGTCACCCCAGTACAGCCGCTTCAGTGTCCATTAAAAACTGACGAACTGTTTTGGCACCGTCATTGTTACCAACAAAGCAACGAATGATTCTACGACTTTCGTGACACGGTTGCCTGCGTGATGGTAAGACAGTTGGTTTTTGTTCAGTCGATTCAATCATGATTTCACAAAATGCCTCTCGTTGATCATCAGTGGAAAGCAGATGAAAGGGATGGTCTTGAATCGACCAACATTGCTGAGCAATCTGCGAGACATGCAGGTCCGTTTGCTGATCCTGAAGCCGAATCAGTAATGGACGTTGAGTCAGTCGATGAGTCAGCTGAGCAACTGATTCGTTGAAAATGGGATGGATCCAGTTCGGGCTGACTTCATTGAGTGGTTTCAGAACAAACGAACGGTACCACAGACAGGGATGAGGAATGACGATTGTTGCTGTGTCGATGATTTGTTGACCGTAGAATAGGACGTCGATATCAATCGGTCGTGGCCCCCAGCGGAGCTCTCTTTTGCGTCCTAGTTGAAATTCAATCTTGTGAATCGTTTTCAGGAGATCGTCTGGTGGCAAATGAGTCTGAAAGATTCCGGCAGAATTCAAGAATTCTGAACCTGCGTTGACCCCCATTGCAGCCGATCGAATGGGCTTTGCGAATGACTGGCAGATGGTTTTTGCTTTGGCCAGTTCAATAATAGCCTGCTGAAAGAGTGCTTCAGACTCCGCTGAATTGCCCCCAAAGGCCAAAGCACAGGCCGTGGTCATAGTATTCGTTCCCGGTAGAAATCGGTCTTGTCCCAAGAACTCGGAACAGATTTCACCGATTTTAATGCCACTTTTCTGTAGAGCAATCCGGTATGCAGAATCATGGCAATGTCATTGGAGTGACTTTGTTGCCAGCGGTAGCGAGTAGGATCAAGTGAAGCCATCGCGCAGCACAACGCCCACACCATCATTTGGCGCGGGCGTTGGATGTGTTTGTGATTTGGAAGGCACGAAGCGTTCTGTTTGAATCGCAAATTCAGAAAGAAAGACACTCTTGAGAGTATTGGTTTTCGTCAATGCCTTTAGTAGAAGTCACTGTTTCAGGACTTGCTACTAGAATCCGCTGTTGTCTAGTTCTGTATTGATGTTATTCCACCAATCGGAGACTCCGCTTCCTGCTGCCGTGATGCCAGCAATCATTGTGACCAAAATCAGGGCAAGCATGACGGCATACTCCACGGCAGTTGTTCCGTTTGTGTCGAGGAGAAAGTTTTTTAAGCGGGTTCGAAATTGCATGGTAATGCCCATTGGCGTAGAAACTTGAGTCTTTCAAACCTAGTTCGAGTGTGCGGAACTGGCAAACGTGGGGTTGCAAATTCGGCCTAAAAATAATCCCTTCATTTGTTTTAACCCTTCCAATCCGACTTTGAATGGCGGGGTTCCCTTCCTAGTAGTTTTGTGTGAGTAATCACTTGGGTGATTTGTGGCGAGTTCCGGTTGGGGCGTCGCTATCGAAGACGGCCGAGATTGATCCCCGTCGTCGTTTTGTTGTTGTTGACCATTTCAAGCGTGATAGAACAGAATTGATTAGAGAAATGTTTTCATACAGTCAGAGATTAAATCAGCAGATCCAAGCAAAACAGACTCCTGCATTGGTTGGCTTGGATCCTCGATGGGAGTTACTTCCCAAGCCCATTCTTGACAGTGTTGCAGATCGCGAATTGAACGCACAGACTCAGGCCGTTGCTTTTGAACGCTTTAGTTGCGGCATGATCGATGTGGTTGCCCCATTCGTAGCGTGTGTGAAACCTCAGGTGGCGTTCTTTGAACAGTTAGGGCCCGCAGGAATGGTGGCTCTACAAAATGTCATTCGATACGCTCGAAAGGCTGGGCTGCTTGTGATTGCGGACGCGAAACGAGGTGACATTGGTTCAACGGCAGAAGCCTATGCTGCCGCTTGGTTGGCTGGCGAAGATCCCAATGCCGCAGAATTTGCCGCCGATGCGCTGACTGTTAACGCGTATCTTGGCCAAGATACTCTGCAGCCATTCATTCAAAAATGTGTTGAGCGTGGAGCCGGTTTATACGTGTTGGTTCGTACCAGTAATCCTGGAGCCGTTGTCTTTCAGGATCGAAAAACTGAAGACGCCACAGTGTTCGAAGCCGTTGCCGATGTCGTTCAAGGTTGTAACGTTGAGTACTTTTCGAGCGACGACTATGGCAGTATTGGAGCTGTCGTTGGTGCCACGTGGCCAGAAGAACTCAATTCTCTCAGATCTCGAATGCCCAATACTCCTTTGCTTGTTCCAGGTTATGGAAGCCAAGGTGGAACGGCTGAAGGCGTTGCGGGAGCATTCGATCAAAAGGGATTGGGAGCTGTGATCAACAGTTCACGAGCCATCAATTTTGCTCACCGTGCTCCCGAATACGCAGATCGTTTTCAACCAGACCAATGGCAAGATGCTGTTTTGGAAGCGACAAAAAAGATGGTCGACGATTTGCCGACCGTTTCAGCTGAATAGAAGTTTGCTTTGCTTTCTTCTTGCAGTGTGC
>CAYTUE010000003.1:20737-26528 GCA_964441085.1 uncultured Planctomycetaceae bacterium | reverse complement strand
GTGTGCGGTGTGCGGTGTGCAGAGCGACAGGGCGACATCGGCGCGTTGTTGGGACTCACCGACTTCGTTACCGCATTGTGCGTTCGGTTTCGGCACTGATTTCTGACGGGCCATTTGCTGCTCGAGCATCAAGCACACTGCCATCTTGAAACGTGAGACGCAGACCTTCTAACTTGATTTCACCAATTTGATATCGAGTGGTTTCGGGCCGCGCGAACAGTTGTCGACTTTGAGCAAACGGAGATGTCGCAAACGGACGCAAGGCACTCGGATTTGGTGGTCCTTCTTTTGGCTTTGGTGGAACCATGGTGATGCGGATTTTCGGTGTCCCCGGATAATTCAAAGTCAGAAAGATGGGAGTCGTTGGTTCTGTTTCAGAATCGACTGTGTTCACAAATTCTGCCTGAATTCCATGTTGGTTGGGGCGATATCCAACGGAATGGTACACCTGATTGCCCGATGTGAGTTCCACTTGAGAATCTTGGAGCTTCCATCCAGCAGCAGCCATTAACGAAACTCCGTTACCATTGCCGACTCGTCGAACGGTGGCCGACAGTGTGGCGGCAAGCCATTGTTGAGCGGGAGCTGGTAGCTTGCCGTTATCCAGAAGCTTGGCGCACAGTAGCAAGCCGGGAACAGGCACGTCTCGGACAACTTGTGGGTTGTTAAGTAAACCAGCCAGTTTGGTTCGGTTGTCAGAATGGTAGTACAGCGAAGTCAGGGCGACTCGGCTTTGCCGGACTTCGCGATCTTCGTCCAAGTTGCAGAGAATCAGATCTTCGGCATCGCCGTATTTTTGATGACGTCCAAGTACCCAAGCACAAATCAGATTTGATTCCCAGTTACGAAGGGAATAGCCGTGAACTTTGGCTGCAGCGACGACGGCTTCTGGATCGCCTTTGTGTTCCAGTAAGAGAGCCGTATTTGCCATGCTGCTGGCCAGCATGTCGTCTTGCCGAAAGTGGCCCGAGCCAATGTCGGTTAGCCGCTGATAGGTTTGCAAAGCATCATCATTCAGGCCCAATTGCTGTTGAGTTTTTCCTAGGTAATACCAGTAGGGAGGATAGCATTTCATGAAGCGTTCTATGCGTTTCAACATGCGCAGGCGGCGTTCCAGATTGGCTTCAGCGAGCACTCGATTAAGTTGGTCTAAATCCTGATCGCGAACAAGCCATTCGTCTGGAATGTTGTTCTTTTGAGACAGTTTCCAGAAGCTGTCTAAGAAACTGCTGCTACGAGACATCAGGTCGGTGAATTCGTCTTTTTCGACCTTCCATTGATCAGCGTCTCGACGGACTTCTTGGTTGCGATAGTCCCACCAACTGTTGGCTCCTGATTGAACGACGTTGCCCAATTGCCCGGTTGCCACTTGAGTTCCAATGACAAAAAAGCTGGTGCCCAACTGGCGATGGATATTTCGACGAAACTGTTCGTCGATTACAACGCGTTCTCGTTCGCTGATTTCAACATGACTGATTTCTTCAAGGATCGACTTGTAGAGTGTGATGACTTCTGGATCATCGATTTGGTTCAGATTCAGGTTGTTGAGAATTTGAGTCTGTTCTTGATGAAAGACATTCTTTGTGGGGCTACGACGAATGCGATGCAAGGCGGCTCGACAGTAATTCAACGCCACTGCGGTTGTACGCCGCACTCGTTCTGCTCGATCGGTATCTGTGACTTCTTCTTCCGCATGAACAGAGGCACTGCCGCAAGCCGAAGCGCAGGCAAACGCGATCGCCCACAAGGCGACACGACGCCGATGGCTGAGTCGGTCGGGGGGCGAGTGAGTTTGCCGATCATCGCTTGGGCATGGCAGTAAGTTGGCCTGTTGCCTGAACTGTTGCCTAAGCTGTTGGTTGTGTGCAGTGGAAGGGACGGCGGTGTGGGAGGGAGTGGCCGTGTGGGATGGGGTGGCATTCATTTGGCGTTGGCCTGAAAACCTGAAGGAGGAAACCTGTCAGCCATGCTGAAAAAGTGTGGATCAAGCATCGTCCCTGATTGCTGTGGATCCGCTTGGCTGTTTGTGTGTGTCAATGATTCGCTTTGGACACAAGCAGGCAAGTCACAAGTTGTTCGGTTCAACGATTCCAGCCGGGTTGCCTGATTGGATAGGCATTAAAACACTTAGGGAATCAGCGAAATCTACAGTTGACTGATTCGTTGAGGCAAGATTTGCCGTTCGTGATGGTCTCCACGAGGTTTTACCCAGAAGCGAGGTGGCAGTGCGGGGTGGCAGTGAATTGCAACCCATCGCGCCGACAAGAGATTTTTTTTTGGGCTGCGGTTCTTTGCTGATGCGTTGAGCATTCTGTTCGGCAAACGGTTGGCTCACCGCCCTGCTCTTCACTGGCCGGTGTCTGTTTTGATGATAAAGCGGTTTTGGTGACACGTGGTTTTGGTCACACGTGGTTTTGGTCACACAGTGGTTGCTTAAAACAGGCCGAATCTTTTTTTGCGGCAAGTGTTGATTCGATCAATGTCGATGACGTCCGTCACTTGGTGTTGTTCCAATTTAAGGAGCAGTTGGTCGAGTCCTTTGCTGAGTTTGAAATTCATTTCTTCTCGATGCAAAGGCACCACAGAGAAGAAGCGGATGATGCCTTTGTCCAAGGATTCAAGCTGGTGAAATCCATCATCAGCAACGGTAATCGACGGCGCGATGAGTGCTCCACAAAGGTTTGTTGACGAGTGGTAGGGATCGGCGGGATCGCCGTTGGGAACAGTGTGCCCAATGCCTAGCCATGTTTCGTATTCGTGAGGAAGGCGGGCGAGTTGTTTCAATAATCTGATCGGCCAATACCAACGTTCGTCTTCGAATGACGTTTGGTCGATTTTCCAATCGTCCGGGAGTGTGATCATCAGTTCGGCATACTGATTGTCGTGCAATTCGTCGGGAACTGTCATCGGAAGATCGCTCATTCCACTGGTAACCAGTGTGTGAAACGGACGATCAATCGATGGTTCCACCCAGTGGACATCAATGTGGACTATGTCACTTATGATTTCATGGAAGACCATTTCCACTGGGCCAATGTGTTGTTCGATATGGTCTGAAATGGCTTCGATGTTTTGTTCGTCGCCTGCCGCAATTTCGAAGTCTCGATTCCGAGCTTCATGGCGGAGGATTGCGGTCCCATCGTCTGTTCGAGGCGGTTCATCTGGTTCGGGGACTGTCAAAATTGTTTCGCATTCACGGCATTTGAATCGTTTCCCTGCTCGCTTGTCAGGACAACGATACCGTTTGTCGCACTCAAAGCACTTCACGATAATGGTCATGCTGGTTGCCTCGTGATATTAAGTGTTGTGTCTGGAAAAAGTGGACAGTTGTTCAGTGAATTACGATGGCAGAGTCTGCAGCCGTTTTTACGACAATCTGCCTTGAATTCAAGTGATTATTCAATCGTGTCTACTCACGAATTTTCAACGTCTGCGGCGTTGTTAGCAGTGGATAGATCGGAGCCAGCAGCATTGGGTACAGGACTGAAAGAACCATGACCATGCGTAGTCCCAATGCAATTCCAAATTGCCACGCCAATGGCACTAAGAAAATTGCAGCCACAGCGACGGAAATGACAGATGCTGTTCGGCGATCAAGTCTGCTGATGGCAAGCAGTCCAGGAACCAGCCCGACCGTCAGAAAGATATAGCTGAAACCTGGGGCAAAGAGGGACGTGACAATTCCTAGAATGGCGTTCAGCATCCAGATCACAGTCCAAGTCGATTCTGGTGTGGATCGCTGAGCAAGAAACCGAAATGCCAAACGCATGCTGATGAAAGCACAGATCCAAAGGGCGGCAATGAAGTACGAATCGTAAGGGCCGAAGCCGTGTCCAGAACGAGGCACGAAGTCTTTTAGTTGTAAAACAGTCCAGCCGACAATCAGACATCCGATTGTTCCGACTGCCAAGGCGCTGCATGAATCAAAGATTGCCGCAGGCGTAATATGCGTTCGAAGGGCCTTGATGGAACTCAATAGGTGCAGAATGAAAATCAATCCGGCAAACCACACGGCATATGTTTCGGGGTAACAAATGATCCACCGACCAAAAATTTCAAAGAAGACTGCGTTTTGATCCGATTTCAAATTCTCAACAGGAGAATCAATCCAGTGAGCTAAAAAGACGGCTGCATTGTTGGCGTGATGCTGCACGCTTCGGGGATCAAGGTTTTCAATGGTATCACTAGGGGTGTGGTACCGGTGAGGATCATCGATGAATGCAAAGTTTAGGCCTTTCGTTCCGGCTGCTTTGAATTCCGTAAAATCAGTCGCGTTGGGAAGCAGGTCGTAGATTTCGACATACGACGATGCCGTGAATGCGGGCTTTGGCAACCGAGGAAGCATGTGTTGCATCAATTTGAGATTGTTACGACTACTTTCGTACAACAGTGATGGCCCCGTGGCTCCTCGTGCATCAAAGTTCAGAATCAAGGGACGTTGTGCCAATAAGTTACTGCGGTTTTTTACGAAGTATTCGGCCCCGTTCAGGCCGTGTCTGATATTTCGAACCCATTCTTCTCCGTCAGTAAATAAGAAATAGACCGTGGGGATTTGTTTTGATTCGTCCCATGTTGAGCTTTGCTGGATGAGCCAGCGAGCTGTTTCTGTGAGAGCGGCGATGCAGGATCCAGCGTCGCCAGCTCCCGGCCCCGCTTCAACGGAATCGTAATGAGTGGCCAACAGGATGGGACGAAGGTTGGCGTCTCCTGGCAGCGTGGCAAGCACGTTGGTCATTGAAACACCTTGGACTTGAAATGCAGCCAAGGTGACTTCATAGCCAAGTTGTCGCATGTGGGCCGCTAGCTTGTCGCGAACTTTTGCGTTTTCCTTGGAGCCCGCGGGGTGAGGTCGTTGATCTGCGAGCAATTCTTTTAAGACATCAAGGCCTCGTTCTGCTGAAACTTTGTCCAGTGCGGAATCAGCAGAGGCGACAGTGTGTCCGTGATACGATATGGCAAACCAAACCACGACAGTTGCCACGATGATCAGGCTGATGCGTAAGTGACTTGTTGTTGATGCCACGTTCACCTTGTCATCGAGACGATCGTCTGAACTGTGATTCGGCTGCATTTCATGCCCTTCGAGTGTGTTTGGTGGTGTGATTTGGTGACTTTTGAAAGGGTCGCGGTTTCAGTTTGCTTTGAGACCTTTTGACGAGTCGTGTACAGTTCTTTTTCTGTGTGGTTGTCAGTATGAAACTTTGTTGGGAATGATGATGTCACCAAGTCACCAGATTATGGAAGTCAGTCTGACAGATTCGGAACAGTTTTCTATTCGTGTCGGAGAAGAACAGCGTTCCGGTGAATTGTACTACCTTGGAATTGATCCTCAGGCGGACGACCACGATTGCTCTGCTGAAGCGGGGTTGCGCAATTTGATTTCGGGCTGGATTGCGGAACTGATTTCCGCCGACGACGGTTGCATTTTGTATTTACCATTCGACTTTTCCGACGAATTTACTCGTTGGTTGGCGTGCGAAAAAACGGGGTCTGAAGTGACGTGCGTGTTCGGTATGGCTGAGGTGGAAGGCTGGTCTTTTTCTCCTTCAGACTTTAGCGGGTTGGCTCGTTCACTGCAGGGGTTTCAAGCAGACGTTCCTGTGAATCCGCAAACGTTCTATCTGCCCCGAGTTCTGAGCGATCTGCGTCAGTCTTATGCTCGGTTGACGGTGGAAAGCGAAACCCATTGATGTGTGTGTTTTCGGTGCCTTTCATTTTGGCCAACCTACTGCCGATTTCGACATTCGGTGACAGGTGCTGCTGAATCTGGCACACTGAGTATCTGGCACAC
>CAYTUE010000003.1:17055-20637 GCA_964441085.1 uncultured Planctomycetaceae bacterium | reverse complement strand
ATCTGGCACGCTGAATCTGGAACACGGAGCCTGATTTCAAAAGAAAATCCTGATGATCCGTGATTTCGCTGGGCCTATTTGCCGTCGTGCCTAGGCGTGAAGCCCTGCGTTCACTGATCCCAAATCACGAAAGAAATGGTTTGGTGTGTGTCAATGCACGAATGACATTGTTCTGTTTTTGAGGCGAATGAGCGGCAAACTGGCGTAGAACGGGGTCTGTTGAGTCCTATTTTCGATAGCTTCCAATAGCAGCTTTCACTGAAACGCGTTCCGCCTAGAATCCTGCGTTCCGCAAATATTTTCATTCAGTGAATTTTGGCCATGTTCTCCCTGTGTTCTCTCTGTGGGGGTCCCGCCATATTCTTCATCGTTTCGTTGTTTTCAGCACGCTGCTTCAATTTATGGCCAAGAAAGTTTCCATTGATGATCGAGTCGAAAGCCGCACGCAGGAAATCGGTCAGGAGCTGTTTGGTCGGCTAGAACACCGTAGTCCATCGTTGTTTCATGGACAGTGGTGGGAAGATCGCCTGATGAATTGGGCGATGGCTGACGAATCGATCAAGGTTCAGCTGTTTCGTTTTGTTGATGTCTTGCCCATGTTGCGAGATCACCAAGCGATTACTCGCCATTTAGACGAATATTTCGAACACGTCAAAGATCGTCTTCCTTGGGCTGCTCGACTAGGGCTGAATCTTTCGTCTGGCAACAAGATTTTGTCTCGAGCGTTAGCCTTTAATGTGCGAGCCAATGCGGATCGAATGGCTCGCCGATTTATCGCGGGCGAAAATTCAGAACAGGTACTGAAGTCCATCCAAGACTTACGTCTGAAGGGCTGTGCCTTTTCGTTAGATCAGCTGAGCGACGCTGTTTTAAGCGAAGTCGAAGCAGACGCTTATCAGGCCACCTACTTAGACTTGATCGAAGATTTAGCAGATCAGTCTTTGGAATGGGGTGACGTAGCGTTATTGGATCATGACCATGATCGAGCGTTGCCTCGGCTAAATATTTCGATCAAATTGACATCTTTAGATAGCCAGTTTTCTAGCATCGACCCTGTGGGAACCACGGAACGTGTGTTACATCGCCTGCGGCCGATCCTGCGGAAAGCGATCGAGCATGATGTGCATGTTCACTTTGGGATTCAGCATTCGTCGAATCAGAAATTGATTCAGTCGATCTTTCAACAAGTGTTAATGGAAGACGAATTCCGCAACTTTGCCGATGCTGGTATCACGGTGCTGGCTTATCTTCAAAATTCACAAGCAGATCTCAAGCAGCTGCTGGCGTGGGTGAAGAAACGAAAGACTCCCATTTCTGTTACGTTGGTGAAAGGACAGCACTGGGACACTGAAACAGTGTCTGCCGACTATCAGGGTTGGCCTTGTCCTGTTTATCGACGCAAGTGGCAGTCGGATGAGAGTTTCGAATCTGCTGCAAGCATGCTGATGAAAAACTATGAGTGGCTTCGCCCTGCTTTGGCGAGTCATAACGTCCGCAGTTTGGCGGCCGGTTTAGCATGGGCAGAAGAATACAAAGTGCCTGAACGGGCGTTTGAAATTCAAATGCTGTATGGCATGGGCCATGATAAGGCTCAGTTGTTTTCGGAGCGTGGCCATCGAGTCCGCGTCCACACTCCGTTTGGTCAATTGATTCCAGGGATCGCGTCTCTTGTGCGAGGACACTTGGAAAATACTTCGAATGATTCCTACCTACGACAGTGTTTCTCGGAACGTGTCGCCGCGAAAACTCTGTTGATGAAACCATCTGAAAACGCCGCTATGGAACCACCCGTGGAAGACAAGGGACAAGACGGATTTGTAAATGAAGCTCGAACAGATTTTTCATTGGAGGAAAATCGGGCCGCAATGACAGCGGCCATCGAAGCGGCTCGAGACGAAATTGGTCAAACATGGCCTCTTGTGATCGATGGAAAGTCCAGCGAAAGTCGAACCACGGTCACCAGTCGGAACCCATCCAACGCAACGGAAGTGTTGGGGTATGTTGCTGCGGCATCTTTGGATCAGGCTGCCGATGCTGTTGAGGCAGCTCGTCGAACGTTTCCACAATGGGCGTCGATGGAAACTCAAAATCGTTGCGAGTATCTAGAATTGATCGCCGCTGAAATGCGTGAGCGACGATTTGAATTGGCGGCGTGGATTGTTCTGGAAGTGGGCAAGCCATGGAAAGACGCAGATGCTGAAGTCGCAGAAGCGATTGATTTCTGTATGTACTATGCGTCGGAAATGCGGCGTCTTGATCAACCGATTCAGAACGACTTTGCGGGAGAGATCAACAGCTATTCGTATCGTGCCCGAGGCGTTGCGGTTGTGATTGCACCGTGGAATTTTCCTTTAGCAATTCTGACGGGGATGGCAGGAGCCGCCTTGGTGGCCGGAAATACGGTCGTCATGAAGCCAGCAGAACAGTCGTCCATTGTTGCTGCGAAGCTGATGGAAATGATTCGCAACGCGGGAGTTCCTGATGGAGTCGTGAATTTTCTACCAGGCATTGGTGAAGATGTTGGCCCGACTTTGGTGGGGAGCCCAGACGTCGATCTGGTGTGCTTTACGGGGTCTCAAGAAGTGGGACTGGAAATCTTTCGAACCGCATCGGAAACAGATCATCGTCAGATCAATGTTCGCCGAGTGATCTCAGAAATGGGTGGCAAGAACGCGATTATTGTCGACGACGATGCCGACTTGGATGAAGCGGTTGCTGGGGTTGTTAGCAGTGCCTTTGGGTATGCGGGGCAGAAATGTTCGTCGTGTTCTCGGGTGATCGTGTTGGAGAAAGTCTACCAGCAATTCTTGGAACGGTTGGTGCAAGCGACTGAAAGCTTGAATATCGGGCCTGCGGAAGATCCTGCGACAACCGTTGGTCCCGTGATTGACGATGATGCTCGACAGCAGATTGTCAGTGCAATCAAGTCAATCGATGCAGAAGAAGGTGAAGAACTGGCGTTGCAGGTTGATGTGACAAATTTGGGCAAAGAGGGAACCTTCATTGGTCCAGCCATTATCACGGGAGTTCTGGCCAATTCAAATTTGGCTCAGGAAGAATTCTTTGGGCCACTGCTTTCTGTGATGAAAGTACGAAACTTGGACGACGCATTTGCCGTTGCCAATGATTCGAAGTATGCGTTGACGGGCGGCATGTATAGTCGCAGCCCTGTGAGCCTAAGACGTGCTCGAAACGAATTCGAAGTCGGGAATCTGTACTTGAATCGAGAGATCACGGGATCGTTGGTTCAACGCCAGCCATTTGGTGGTCATCGGATGAGCGGTATTGGGACAAAGTCTGGCGGACCAGATTACCTGCAACAATTTTTGGTGCCCGTGAATGTCACGGAAAACACCATGCGAGACGGCTTTGTTGCCGAGCCTGAAGCAACCGAATCTGCATCGCCACAACCGGCAGAGAAAGATACTGCCAAGAAGACGACCGCGAAGAAAAGCACTGCGAAGAAAGCTGCAACGAAAAAGGTTGCTAAGAAGAAAGTTAAGAAGAAAGTTAAGAAGAAGGCATAAAACGCATTAATCGTGATTCGTACTGACACGATCAATGTGTTCGGGATCTGAGTCG
>CAYTUE010000003.1:7615-16955 GCA_964441085.1 uncultured Planctomycetaceae bacterium | reverse complement strand
GTTCGCCTGACGACAGTGTTCGCTTGGAAACAGTGCCTGCCTTACTTGGCAGGATGGACGGCAAAGCGTCCGAGTAAAACGCCTGCGGTGGCTCCAGCAAGATGTCCCTGCCACGATATTCCTTCATTCACAGTGAATGGTAAAATGCCTTGGAATAACGTGGTGCCATACAGCAGCCCGACAAACACGGCGATCACCAAGGTGAGCGGGCGACGTTCTGTGATTCCTCCCGCGATCAGAAAAGTAATCAAGCCATAGATCAGTCCACTGGCTCCAATGTGAACTCCAATGGTTCCATCGGCCGCAGGGCCGGGCCCCAACAGCCAGAGTAAACTTCCGCCGATGACCGCGAGACTGGAAGCGATTCGAAAACTGTTGGTTCGCGATCCCGCCAAGAGGCACAATAGCACGGCCAGCGGAATCGTATTTCCAATCAGGTGTTGCCAGTTGCCGTGCAGAAACGGCATGGTGAAGATGCCCAGTAGGCCCGACCATGATCGAGGGGCAATGCCCCAGTGGTTGAGATTGATGGGGAGAATCCAGTCGACCAGAAACACCAGCCAAATGATGCCCACAAAAAGTCCAACACCTCGTATTTCGTCTTTGATGCGATTTTTCATAGTGCCATTGTGAACGAATGCCGTTTGAAAGAGGATCACGGAATCCAGAAACTTCGTATGATCCAACGTGATTTGTCAACAGGGAGCTGGGGCTAAACTGGGAGGCCAAGCGGGGGGCCGGGGCAAAACTGGATGGCCGGGGTTAGACTGAGCGCAGCGAAGGAAACCCGAGTGGTCCATCGTGTGAATGCTCACACCATCAACAGGCCACGTTACATCGTATAGAAACATGCCGACAATGGACCCGTTGGTGAGGCGGCTTTATGAAATGCCTAGGCCGCAGGATCCGCCGAATTTCACAGAAGAAACACAGACATCGCAGTCTCTGCGTCCTTGTAGATTGTGGTTGTCTTATTTTATGTCTTCCGCAGTGAATCACTTCTTCTGTGAGTGGTTGGTTGCGAATACCGGCTTCTGGGACCATGATCTCACTCAATCCAACCAGCGCGGGCGATTGTTGAATTGTTGAATTGTTGAATTGTTTGCTGTTGTTGGTCTGTCAGATTTCCCCCCTGTTGTCTTCTTTTTACCGCTTGGATGATCAATGAACCGAATTGCTCGCCAAATCACGACTGTGTTTCTCGCGTTTTTTGCTATGTGCTTTTACGGCGTTCAGGCGGATGCCCAGCTGAAAGTATTACTGATTACAGGAGGCTGTTGTCATGACTACGACTTTCAGGCAGCCGCCATGAAAAAGGCGGCTGAAAAGTTTAACGTCGAAATTGATTGGACAGTCGTTAACGACGGTGGCAAGGGGACGTCTGCGGAAATTGATCTGTACAACGATCCCAACTGGGCTAAGGGATTTGATGTTGTTGTGCACAACGAATGCTTTGCGAAGACAACCAATGTCGACTACATCAAACGCATCACGAAGGCTCATTACGACGGAGCCAATGCAGTTGTGATTCACTGTGCGATGCATACTTACCGAAACGCCAAAGAACATGATTGGCAAGAATTTCTAGGAGTCACCAGCAAGTATCACGAGCATAAAAGTCGCTATCCGGTTCGAGTCGAACTGGGTGATCATCCGATCATGAAGCATGTTCCAGCAGATTACACGACTGCGAAAGACGAACTCTACATCATTGAAAAAGTGTGGCCAAACACGAAAGTATTGGCGACGTCTGTCAGTGAAAAGACGGAAAAGCTGCAGCCCGTGATGTGGACAAATCGTTATGGCAAGGCTCGGGTTTTTGGAACGACCTACGGTCATTCTAACGAGACCTTTGAAGACGAAGTTTTCCTGAAGTGTGTGATCAACGGAATCGTCTGGGCGGCCAAAGGTGATTTCGAGAAGTCGCCAAAGAAAGAGCCGCGCGGCCCTGCTCTGCATGATTGAAAACGGAACACGGTCGGCTAAGCGGAGTGCGTTTTACCGATCGGTTTCTTCTTCGTGGCTTGCAGCGATGACCTTGCCATTTGTGTTTTGTTCGGCTTCAGAATTCTGTTTGGCAATCAAGAGCTGTTGTTCCAAGACGGCAGGATGGACAAACTGATGAGCCGTCGCAAAGTCGACGTGTGAAGAGCCGTTCGATGGCGAAATTCGCTCTTTTTTTGAAGACTCCTGTTCTCCTAGAATTTTCAGGGGGATTCCAGCAAACGTGACTTCGTCATAGATTGAACCTCGCTGCAATGGTCCAGCGCCAAAGATCCACGTGTCCTTGGCATCGCTTTTTGAGATCGCTGAACCAGATTGCCATACGGGAGTGCCCGTTTCACGATGGTAGGCGTACATCACGATTTTGGATGTTGATAGTGTGGCATTGCGTTTGCCAACACTGATTTCTGGGATCGTAGGGATTCCGGGCGCGCCCGAAACCAAAGAGGCCGCTTGACTGATTGCGTTACTGGCAGGCAGTCCATACGTGACTTCCAAAGAGTCCGTCCCAAGAGCTCCGACTCGTGCTTCCAAGATGTAGTCAGCTTGGCTTTTGCTGTCCTGAATTTGGCAGCCAGAAATTGTCAGTCGCTGTCGGATGGCACTCACGATGTAATCGGAGTTCACAAAGATGACTCCCTTAACCGGGCGAATATAGGTGGTGTCTAGAAACACCTTTCGCCCAGAAAGGCAGGACAGGTCAAGCTGGTCGACCGTTCTGTCAACTGCTTCAGAAAGCAGAAGTTGCTCGGTTCCCGTTCGTTGATGAGTCGTGCCGCAACCTGTGATTAGGAAGATCGTAACTACGAATAGTTGTTTTGGTAGGCAGACAGGCATAGATAGAAATCCAGACAATCCGATGAGGGACTTCGGATTTACAGGAGTTTCGCAGGGGGACGCGAAATTGAGGTGGGATGTTGATCGCGCTTGTGGGGGTATTCAGTGAGGCGAATCATGTGCAGTGTAAGCCGTTTTTCGCGCTGCCTGATTCGAATTTACGATCTTCGCAGAATTCAATCTTGCTGATTTCAGTACCATTGTTGTGCTTCGGCAATCTTTGCGCCTTTGCCAGCATGGATTGATAGGCAGCTCACGTTGCAGGTGAAAAACAGAGTTCGCAATTTGGATGCTCAATAAACATTGATGCCAGAACTTGTCGTCATTCTGTTTGTTACTGTGTTGACTGATTGCTGCTTTGTCGGTCGTGCAGCAGTCACTTTTCAGAAGCACTGCCTAGATAGGCAGTGCTTTTCCAGAAATTGATTTGCGTCTGACTGTTGAGGTACGAAACCAGCCAGCCGCCTATTGCTTCTGTTTGTCCTTCTTCTTTTGCTTTGAAATTCGCTGTTCTAGTTTGCGAACTTGATCCGTCACGTTGTTGAAGCGTGATGGCCATTTCGTACGGTTCAGCGTGTCCAATGTGGTTTGAGCTTCCGTCCATTGTTTCTCATGGATTTGGGCTTCCGCCAGATTGATCAGGCCTGTTGGTTCCAGTGAACGAAGTCGAGCCACATGTTTCCAGCCCGAGATGGCTTCGGTCCAGCGGTTTCCTGCTTCACGAAGTTCGGCCAAAGCTTGGTGATGTTCTGCTTCCAGCGGAGCAGCTTCTACAATCGATGTGAGTGCTCGTTCGGATTCAGTCTTGTTATCCTTTAATGTTTCCGCCAGGCGCTTGTATAGCTCTAAGTTGTGTCGATCATAATCCAACATCGCCAGCATCTGGTTCACCGCGCTGTCGGTGTCTTTAAGAGCCATGTAGGTTGAAATTAAAGCTTCCTGAGTTTCTGAATCATTCGGTTGAAGTTCAATTGCAATTTGCAGGTGCTTGAGTGCCTGCTTGTAGTTTCTTCGATTGGCATAGACTTTGCCCACCATCTTGCGAATCAGCGGGCTGTCTGTTCCGTTTTCTTCTGCTTGCTGGTCCAGATACTTCCCGTAACTGTCTAGGTCGTTCGCTTGGGTGATGATTTTTTCTAACCGAACCGTTGTGTTGTTGCGTTGGGAGATATTGGAGCCCCAGGAAACGATGGCTGCGGAGCCCGCATCGACGGCTTCAATGGTTTTGTTCAATGCAGCAAACGCTTTAGCCTGCTCGAGATAGTAACCTGACAGAGTTCCGTCGCCGATGCCGCGATTGGGGGCGGTACGTTGACGTAGGTCGATCGCTTCGGCGTAGTAAGCGATGCATTTCTGATACAGGTCGTTTTCCAAGCACGCACCCGCGAGATGAGCCATAATCGATTCACTCCACAATCCCGGTTTGCGGAATCGTGTGTCCGTTTCGGTCAATAGCGTTCGCATCTGTTCTTTGCGATTTGAATGCCCATAAGCGATCATCAACATCGTGCGGTAGTAAATGGTGTCCGGGCTGTCCGCAACCAGCGATTCCAGAAGCGAAATCGATTCCGCGTATCGGTCTTGGTAATGCATCCACTGACACACTTGGAATTTTTGGCTTGTATTGAGCAGACCCTTTTTGTGAGCCGTTAGCATGACTTCGATTGCTCGAGTTCGTTTACCCAGATTGTTGTACAGGAACAAGGCGACACGATTGATGATACGAGCAGAGTCGGGATGTTGTTTGAGAACGTCTTCGGCGACTTGTTGGAAGTCTTTGGCTTTCTGTTTCCAGAAGTATCTGTGGTAGCGTTGGTAGATCGACAAAGTATGGCCGTGATTTTGAGTCAGCAGGTCTTGTCGAATTTTCTTCAAAACGATCGCTAGCAACCGTGGTTTAAGTTTTGAGATTCTGTCCTTTTCTTCGAAACGATAGCGGGCCAGCGAGTAACCATGCTGTTGCCATGCGCTTTGATACGTGTTGTCGAATCGTTTTGGGTAATCTTCGAAACGAGCGATCAAAAACTGCAATGCGGTTTTATTACCAAGTACGGATTCTAAGGTCGTTGTTAACTGCTTGATGTCGTACGAATATTGATTGGAGTCTGCCCTCAATCGTTTTGGAAATTGCGTGAAAGCATATGACCGCAGATCGGCGGAAACAGTCTTCGTTTTCTTTTTGTGTGCCGTGCGAAACAAGGTGTTGAGTGAATGGAAGACATTAGACTGGTCCTGCTGATTGGATGAGCCAGCTTGGTCCAGCAAGAGCTTTAGGAGATTGCGATACAAGTCGTCTCCACTCAGGCTGACCTGACCATCCTGCCGAAAGGCTTCCAAGTAAATATCATTTAGGCTTTTGCGAAGCCTACTCGCTTGGCTTGGATTCACGGGGTGCTGCAGTTGAGCTTTGAGAACGGTTTCTGCTTGAGAATATCGATGCAGCCACTTAAGCAAACTCACGTAGCCAGCGGTTTGAGAGTTGACTCGAGCTGGCCAGCCAGCGGGATTCACTTGTTCGAATTCTCGAACGCTGACTTCCATGATATTGAGTGCTTCCCTCTTTTCTGCATTCGAACCTTTGTCCGAAAAGTACACTGCGTGAGCAACGCTCCAGGCAACCTTCAGATTGTCGTCGCTGCCGGGTTTCGTCATTTTTAACAGCGATTTCAGCTGCCGGATGCGTTCGTTGTTCAGTGTTGCGTGTTTTAATTGCTGCAGATTATCTAAAAACGCGGCCATCTGAACCACTTCGCCATCGGCCCAGTCGCGTTCGAACGCTCGTTTTAATGCTGTCATTGCAGCGTCAATATGAGGTCCGGGTTGATTAAGCACCTGAGCTGAACGACATTCGATCATTGCTTCCAGTAAATCACACGCTCGCTTATCAATCGGTGATTTCGCGGTGGATCGTACTTCAACCAGTCGCTGCATGATTTCATCGGCAGTGGCTTCATTCCGCAATTCATCGAGCAGCGTACGGTCCAACGAACCAAGAAAGTGATAAACCTGTTGCGGTGTCCGACCAACCACGGAATCCGGCACCATCTTCAAAAGCCGGAAGTCACGGCACGCTGTGTAAAAGTCACGAAGCTCCCGCAGGTAATTGCCGGGCTGATTACTCTTTTTGAACAAAGCCTGAAATGCGAACAGAACGTTCTTGTCCAATTCCGTCGGCAACGGAACATCCGTGCGAGACCACGGCTGGCGTTGCTGTCTGATCCAGTCGGAAATTTCCCACTCGCGGTTGGCCATAAAAATCTCAACGCGGGCCTCTCGGTAATCGTCCTGACGATCGGTCACCAAATACCACTTGGATAACGCGACATAGTCTGCGGGAGCGAGAGTTTTCTGATCACGCTTGACTGATTCGAACAATTGAATGGCTTCGTTAATTTTTCCTTGTTCGGCAACAAGTTGTCCTAACATCAATTGCCATGTCGCCGGATATTCATCTTCGCGAATCCATTGACGCAGGTGACGTTCGAGTCGTTCAGGCTGATCAAGAGCGATCAGTATGGCCAACTTGCGACGTTTCCAGTCGTCTACTTCTTTGCCATCCAATGTGATGCCCGCATCGATGTAGGCCATCAGACGATCGGTCAAACCGTTTTCAGCCGATTTTCGTACTGCAAGGTTACTCAGCAAAATCAAGGCTCGCTGTTGAAACGACTGACGAATGTGTTCAAAGGCGATTTGGTCACGAGCAGCATCGTCATCTTGGTCGTCATTTCCGTCATCTTTTGCATCAGCATTCTTGCCGAGATGTACGGGGTCTGCTCCCATGAATGCCCATGCGGCCTGAATCGTTTCTGGAAGGTTTTGGTTGAGCTGAACGTCAAGGTGCATGCGTTCTAGATTGATCCAGTCCGTCAATTGGCCCACCGGTTTTTCGGCGGGATTCGGTTCGACTCCCAGTTTGGTCACGTGTTCGTTCAACACGACTGCCAGTTCTGTTTGAGCCGCCTTGCGGAATTCGGTGACCTTAGCGCGATATTCGGTGCGGGTCAGTTCTTCCGGCTGATCGTTTGCCTGAAACGTTTCCATCGCGTGCTGGAAACGACTTGCCAGCATTTGGTCAACGAACCGATGCAAAGCCTCCACTTGGCTCGCCAGTTGTTGCGATTTGGAAGTACCTCCGGAGAGTTTCGTGAGCAGATTCAATGCTTCGGTTTCGTACTCCGGGCTCCAATCCCGTGACAAAAGATGGTTGAACAGTTCTTCAATCAGATTTGCTAGACGTCGCTTGTCGACCGATTCTGCTGTTTCGGCGCGGGCGATGCGGTCTCGCATAAACGGAAGACGTTGTTTGGTGAAGTGCGCGTTGTAAATTGACTGCAGGCTGTTCGCTAGCAAATTTTGCAGCTTGACGTCATCTTCGTTGTCCCATCGCGTTCGTAGGATGTTGGCAATTGCCTTCCATTCGGCAGTCGTCAGATTTTCGGTTCCAACAGTCCAATTCACATAACTAACGACCACATTCGGGTCTAATTCTGCTGATGCGGCCTTCAGTCTGCGAGTGGCTTCGACAACGACCCGGTCTCGTTCATCGCTGTTCGTGAATCGATAGTGGTGGACAATTTTTGTGGCAATGTCGAAATGATGTTCGTGTTCCAAAAAGAACAAAGCCGTTTGTTCCATTCGCTTCAACCACGACAAGTCGATTCGAGACAGGTCTTGCTGAGAACGATCTCCTAAAGCGAATGACACGCCGGCATTCAAACGAACCAAATCGGCATCCGCAAGTTTTTCATTCGTTTTGCCGGCATCAATCCACTCCTGAGCCTGCTTGTTCGCGTCAGCGTAGCGATTGGCTGACATGATGGCGGACAGATACTGATCGTAAGCCGATTGCTGTTTCGGATTTTCGGCAATCCAATCGGCCAGAAACGTGACCAGTTCGTCGGTGGCGTTATGGGCACGCATCATGCTTGCACACGCGTTGCGGAGTTGTTCACGTTCGTAACCGTTGTATTGTTCCACATCTAGGCGTTGACGTAGCCACGTTTTCGCTCCCGCGAAATCGCCTGTTGAATCAAGCTGGCGAGCGTATGTCACTGCAGCGTTTGTGTTCCACGGTGCTGTTGTTGACAACTCGCGCCAGATGGCCAACGCTTCCGGATTCCGATTCAGTTGACTCAGAGCAGCGGCCCGTTTTTGGCGTCGTTGTCGCTTGGCGAGGCTATGTTCCGGTTGCCGATTGAACACCGGTTCAATTTGATCCAGTAGAGAGAGCATTTCGTTTTGATCGACGACCGAACCCAGTTGGCCCAGAAGATAATTCGCGAGGTAAAGTTCGTCAGTTGGTGACTGATCCACGAGTCCTTTGAGCAAACGAACTCCCCACAGTCGGGCGTCGTCATTTTTCCGAGCGGCCTGCAGGACGGCCAGTTCGATCCAGTCCATTCCGGGTTTGTCGGTCGCGATCGTGCGTAAAGATTCCAGCCGTTTGAGGACGATGTCCCACTGCTGGACCTCCATTTCGCTCAGTAACAATGTCAGTTGATGAGCGAACGTTGCCTTGCCCGCTGCGGCAGCAACTTTGGATTCCTTGACAGTAGGAACGGGTTGGCTGATTAACTGATCGATGTTGTCTTGTGGAAGTTCGGCGGTGTACTGAGCAGCGAATGCACGTGCATTCAATTTTTCGATACTTAGCTTGACAACAGATGTCACTTTGCCATCGCTGTTGGTTGTTGTGGCATTTTGTGGCCACCAAGCGCCGCCGACCTGAACGAAATCGCTGTAGGCGGTTTGGGATGTTGGCTTGTCGTCGACCAGTGATTCGGTCGTCAAAATCACATTGCGTTCCGTGTCGATTGTCAATCGTTGTTTGCGTTTTGAATTCTTGTTCGGTGGAGTCAGTACCAACACGATTCGATCATCGGCTGGTCGCGAAATGTCGACGGTATGCCGAGGATACACTTCATGGAGTGGAGTTTCTGCGTGCGGTCGGAATCCGATTCGGAAACTGGAAATGTCGCGAGGCCCGGCTTTCCGTGTTTGTCCAAGATGGAACGCTCGCGAATGCACGCCGCGAATTTTTTCATCGCACCAATTGACCAGTGTTTGTGATCCAGTTGAATCGGAAAACTGCAGCCAGCGTTTTGATGAAACATATTTTGTTTCAGTCGACTTACTCGTTGTCCGATTCCATCGCGGATCAAAGTTCTCGCGTGCAATTCGTAATCGCAGTCCGCCGGAATTCATGGTCACTGACTGTACCAATTGTTGTGAAATTGCTTTGACATCAGCTGGCCACTGTGAAGTCAACGCTTTTGGCTTGGTGGGCTTTGCTTGAAGTCTTGGGAAAAGCTGATCGATCCAGCCAGTATATTGCCATGGGGCAACGTGATTCCCAAAGCCTCGAGATCTAGAATATTTTTTCAAAGATTGCTGTTGTGAAGATTGCCATTGTAACTGGTCTCCCGCAACCGCCCTCAACATGAGCCCACTTGATGACGCACTTCGTCGAGAAGCATCAACAGCAAAATCAGCATCA
>CAYTUE010000003.1:2610-7515 GCA_964441085.1 uncultured Planctomycetaceae bacterium | reverse complement strand
GAGCCCACTTGATGACGCACTTCGTCGAGAAGCATCAACAGCAAAATCAGCATCAAACAGCAAATCAGCTCGTTCGCCAAGATGTGGGCCGTATGAGTCCCGTGTTGATTTTCTCCCAAGTTCATTTTTACTCTGGTTATTGTCTAACCCATTCAGCCATGTTGGCTCTTCTATTGGCAATCGTTTTTGAAGTTGAAGGTCAGGTAACCAGCCGCCGAATCCATCGTAGAAGTTGACCTCAGATCGTTTACTACTGGCGCTGTTGAATTCCCAGGAGCCTCCACCACCTGCGAAGCCTCCAATCTGGTAGCCATATTGTTGATCTATCTGTCCGCCAATACGAACACTCGAGGATGTCGGCCGATTCAGTGTGATTTGTCGAGTGAGCTGAATCATCTTCTGAGCCGCCTGAGCATCGCGACCCAACCCGGATAATTCACGAAGAACACGACGCCGCAATCCAAGTCGCCATTCGCCGGCGGCCTGCATCTGCTGTTGCAACAATTCGAACGACGCACTGTCTCGACCATCAGCGAAAAATCGTTCGCCGTCTCGCATCAGGTAACGCCGTTTCACTCCAAAGCGTTCGCGGTCTTCGTCCGTTTCCAACACCAGCAACGATGTGTACGGAGTCATGATGTGAAAGTCTTCCGACAGTGCGATGATGTCGTCTTTAATCGATGGGTTGTTGCCCTGTTGCAGCAATGTGTCTAAGTGCGATCGAGCCCACAGACGGGGGATAAACGAATTGCCCGCTTCGGCGTCTTTCAAAGTGATGCGTGATGAATACCGCACGGTTTCGCCGTTGCGTTCGCCCGTCACGATGATTTCACCCGTCTGATCTTCGCCCTGTGGTAAATAGCGGCCAATGATGATCTGCTGAGTTCCCGCCGAAAGATTGGGCAGAGTTTCTGGATAAACGGCAGCTACCTTTAAGCCGCGAAATTCCACTTTCAGGTTTCGTAGTCCCGGTTGAGCGATTTCATTCAGCAATTCATGAGCCGTACGTTGTGGCGTTTGTTCGCCGTCGATCTGACGCACGCTTCCACCACCCACAGCCGCAATCGATTTTAGAACACCCGATTCGAAACTGCTGCCGACAGACACCGCATGGAATGTGCTGCCCTCTAAATCGTTTGTCATGGCTCGCAGGCGACTGATAAACGCCTGTGGATTGGTATCACCGGCCGTGACAATACCGTCCCCCACGTAAATCACGTGCGTATCAAGTTCTTTGTCATCGTGTGCGGCCAACTGGCTGAGCACCGATTTTGCCATTCGGTCTAGGTCGGTCCAACCCAGTGAACGGCGAGCAGTCAGCCAGTCTCGCACGGCTAAAGTTTCTTTGTCACTGGCTGCTGTGGTTTCAGGAAACTTCCATTTGCAGTCTACATCGCACATCGCGATGTTGAAGCGATCGTCTGGGCCAAGTGCTGATAGTACGGCAGCGACAAACTGATCTTGCCGTTCTCGATTTTTTGAATCCATCGAACCAGATGTGTCACAAACCAGTAGCAGTCGCATGGGTTGCCCGTTGGGCAAGACTTCGCGTTGCCAATTGCCTGCTGCGGTTGGTGGAGTCACCTGAGCCAAAAAGTAGCCGTCGTCGCCTCGTCGATGAGGAGTGACTACGACATCGGACTGCTGCGAATCAATTTCACACACCACTTCGAAATCTCGAGTCGGCGTATATTTCTGAGCACTGAATTCTAACTTGGCGGAATGGTCTGTCGTTTGACTTCGAACCATGTGCGTTGGGCAGTGAACGGATTTGAGTGGGATGGCCGAATTCACCAAGACTTCTAACGAGAGTTCTCGCAGAGGATTTTTCTGCAATAGCTCGCTGCGTAAACCATACGAGTATCGGTATTGGTTGGCTCGGACAGGCAGCACCTGTGTGTAAACGATCTTAATCCGTTTTTCAGAATGCGGTTCGATTGGGAAGACTCGAGCTTTGAAAATATTTCCGCCCGACCATTCCAACAACCCAGGGTCTCGACGTTCACGTAGAATCGTTTCGTAGATTTCGCGAGCTCGTTGTTTTTCTACGACGTCTGCTTCGATCAATTCGCCGCCAATCCACATTCCAAATCCACTAATGGACGCGTCTTGAGGCAATGGAAAGTGGAATGTTCCCTCCATTCGTGTGTTTGTCTGATTGACGAATGATTCTTCGATTGTTGTTCGAGCGATTTGGTCACGGATTTCAACTTTGACTTTATGGAAGCCAACAGTTAACGGCACCGATCGACCATCAACATTCGCAATTAAGGAACCGATGGATTCGTTGCTGGTGGTCCCTTCAAAACCCTGTAGCCACAGTGGTTTATTGGCAACATTGGCTAAAGTTTCATCTCGGTTTACTCGGACGTGCTTTGTCGTATTAGTAACCACTGTCACGGAGTCGTCTTGGGGGCCATGCAGTGTGAGTTTTCCATTCGCAGTTTCGCCACCCGTTAGCTGAACTTCGCCATGATGAAGTTTCAATTCGTGTGGGCCAAGGAATTCCAACAGACTGCCTGGACCAAGCACGATGTGAAATTGAGACGTCAGTTTGATTGATACCGCGTTGGCTCCTCGAACGTCTGTTCGCAGCCAGTCGCTCGGCTTAACAATCATTGGCCCGGCAACGGGCGTCCAGCGAGAAGACGTTTGAGGTCTTAGCAGCACAATGCCCTGTGCATCGATAATTTTTCCAATCCGGTTGTCTTCTGAAAGTGCGCCCCCAACGGCAAATTTGTCTTCGTCAACGGGAACATTGCGTGCGATCAACCGCAGTTCGGCTAACGGAGCCTGTGTGTTCACGGCATCTGCATTCGGCCAAGTGCCAATCGAATACAGTTCATTGGTTTTGGCATCAGCAAAGGCACATACGAACTGATTTGTTCCGGCGACAGGTGTTTCAACTTGAAACATGTTGCACAAAGTTCCCGCATGTTCGACTTGGCGGATGGCCTTGGCTGTTCGAAGATTTGTCGATGTGGCTGGATCGATTCCTAGCAGAGCAATTAAGTCGATTTCTGCGGCATCACTTCGTAGCCACGGGTTGGATTCAGGAGTGACGGATCGTTGAGCTTCGTCGATACGCCACAAACGAGAACCATTGGCGATACGATACTGTTGAGCTGTGTCTTCCCAGCGAACTTTTTGTCCGGACTGAATCCACACGTTGGCAGTTTCGCCGTTGTGAACAACTTGGAGTTGCAGGATGTCAGCTTTGAGTGCCAAGTCTAGCACTCGCCCTAAAGTTGTATTGCCAATGGCCTGCTCTGTCGGTAGCACCAAGGCCACAATGACCATGACGACGGAAACGGCAAGTACGGCGATTGATTTCGTCAATGCAAACATGGGTTTCGCCTTTTGGATGGGGGAACTGGGAATCGTGATCTGGGTGGGGGTAACCGGATTCGCTGATGCTGTCGTATCTGTGGCAACAGAGGTTGCGTTTTCGTATTCTGCTCGGGCTGCATTCAGCGCTTGATCAACTGCTGTTTGATTTAACGGCGCAGCATCTTGGTCAAGCGGTTTAAGTAACCGCTTGAACTGTTCGTCATGTTCGAAATCTTTGTTGTTAGTCATTTTGAACTCGTGGGATCAAAGTCACTGCTCAGTTGAAACCGTTCTTTGAATTTTCGTCGAGCACGCGCTAACCGTGAACGGACAGATTCTGTCGTGCCACCGTGCAGTTCGATAATCTGCTGTATGCTTAATCCGTCGATGTATTTTGCGACTAAGATCGTCGCGTCTTCCGCTGTCATTTGTGACAGCATTTGCCGAACATCTTCCGACTGCTCGGCTTGTTCAATCGCAGTTGTGGGGTCGTCATTCCCTATCAGAGTGTCGATGGAATGACGATTGATTCGTTGGTGTTCGCGATAATGACGTCTCCAGTACAACGCGACTTGGTTATGAGCAATTGCTGATAGCCAAGCCCATAGCCGCGAATCATCTTGCAGATTTTTGCCAGAGACAGCGATGGCCAGCATGGTTTCTTGAAACACATCGGCGACGCTGGAATCATCGCTTCCGATCAGCCTTGCGACGTAACGCCACAGTGCAGCACTGTACAGGTCGCACAGTGCCGCCCAGGAATCCGCTTGGCCGTTTTGCAGCCCACGAATAATTTCCGGTTCAGTCAGTTGATCATTCACGAAGTTCTCAAGATGTCGCCCATGGTGTCCTCAGGCCAGTGATTGCGCACCACGCCGCAATGTGTCACAGAATCATGGAGAAATTTGAGCAAATTTGCGAACCGAACGTTTTGGTGGTCATTTTGGGCGGTCATTGTCGAAATCGGCGTGCAGTCCGAGTCAACTGGGGTGGCTCATGGACAAAAAAGAGGCCGATGCTTCCTGAGTACGGTATTGAGAACCATTGAAAAGGTTGCTGTGGCCTTCGCTGCTGGCCAGATGACGTCATGTGTGGGCAGCAGATTTCGTGGCTTATTGCAGAAATCACACAGTTTGGCGCATAAAAAAACACCTTCTGAAATTGATTCAGAAGGTGTTTAAAAGAGGTGCCGGTGGGATTTGAACCCACGAATGGTGGATTTGCAATCCACTGCGTTAGCCACTTCGCCACGGCACCGAGTCAGCTTTCCATGCGGAAAACCACAATTTCGCTGGTTAGGAAGGTAACCCACGTAGATGGGGCTAAAAATCCTGACTGGCTTGAGTATAGAGGACGTATCGGCTGTTCATCCACTGACCTGAAACGAAATCTTTGGAAAACGGATACTGTAGGGATTAAGAAAACTGCTTCGGGCCCTGAAATGTGGACACTGGTCGTTTTGGAAGGTTCCCCAAGTCTCTAGTAGATCCCCCGAATTACCAGCGATAGCATGGCGATTCAGGAACGGTTTCACATGTTCAAGCACGAACATGTGGCTGTTTGAATGGATTTACA
>CAYTUE010000003.1:0-2510 GCA_964441085.1 uncultured Planctomycetaceae bacterium | reverse complement strand
GTTGTCTGTCGCAAGATGCGAAGACAGTTTGCACGGTTCAATGATTTTCAGGCGGAATTTAACCAGCCACCTGTTTGAACATATTCGCCACGGAAGGCTTCGCAATTTTAGTTTTTTCGGAGTATTTGGTCGTGTCGCAATCTGAAGATCAGTTGATTTCCGCAGCTCGTGATGCCGTGAGCCAGTGTAACTGGGTGGTGGGAGAATGTGCTTCCAGTTGGACTCAAAAGTATGCTCGCGGTCGCACGGATTCTGACTTTGGTCAGATGGTCGGATTAAGCGGCGACCAGATTTATCAGCGTCGTCGCGTTTGGGAAAAATTTGGCAATGGGACCGAAAACCATCCCAGCTTGAAATGGTCATTCTTCTACGTGGCTTTGAATTGGGATGACGCCGAAAAATGCCTGATGTGGGCCGATGAGAATGAAGCAACAGTTTCCGAGATGCGGGCATGGCGGCGGGCTCAAAACGGAGAAGATTTGCTTGAGGAAGCTCAAGAAGAGTATTCAGAATGGGCTGCTCCCTTGCACTTGGATACTCAAGATATGCAGACCACTGCTGTGAAAAATCCCGAAGATTTCGTGGTGTCTGGCGAAGGACCTCGTGCAGGTGCTGAAACTTATGAAGCAGCGGGCACAGAAACGATGGCAGGTGCTGCTCGAGACACCAGTGATTACGCTCCGTTTCGCGGTGACGCCGCAGCTCCTGGTCCGGGGGAACAGGCGGAAGAAGTGGCCGTTCTTGAACGTCCAACTCAAACAGATGAACAACAGTGGAAGCGACTGGTAGGAATGTTAGAGCGACTGAACAGTTCTCTGGATGCGAGCTTGCTGTCAGCGTACACTCAGCAGCCAGAAAAAATTCAGTTGCGACTTACAACCGCTTTTGCGGAACTGCAAGGAAAACTGTCTGAAGTTGTGTGATCATAAAGTGGTATGATCATGAAGTCAGCTGAGCGTTTTGACATCCAACAGTCGCTGCCTGCTTGTAACGAAATGGATCGTTTTTGTGCGGGGCGACGTTGGATGCAAGAATGGATGCAGAACGGATGCAGAACGGATGCAGAACGGATGCCGAATGGCCGAGCTGGGCCTGGGCCTGAGACTGTGGATTGATTGAGCTTGGGCAGTCTGATTGATAACCAAAACGGCGATGACGAAAACGGAGTGAATGGTAAGACCAAATCAGGTGATCTCAAGATGAAATCGAACTCTCCAGCATCTTCTTCTACGAACCTGTTTCTAGTGGCAGTTGTGGCCGTGCTCGCATCCATTATGGGGTATCAGTGGTGGACGAGCCTTGCCAATGGTCATTCTTCGGTGACTTATGAGTCTCGTCTTCCTGCGGCTCGAGGCGAATTTTCGAACGATGAAAAATCAACCATTTCGATTTTTCGCCAGTCGTCTCCTTCAGTCGTTTCCATTCGAGTCAAAATCTCAGAAGCGTATTCTGGTCGAGAACAAGAAGTGTCTTCTGGTTCTGGAGTCGTTTGGGATGATCAGGGGCATATCCTCACCAACTTCCATGTGGTGGAACGAGCCGTCATTGATACTCAGTTCGTGCTGGAAGTTCAGTTTGCCGACCAGACTGTTGTCGATGCCACTGTTGTGGGCGGAGTCCGCGAAGACGACCTTGCCGTGCTGCGAGTCAGCCAAGATGCGACGAAGTTGGTCCCAATTCGCCTTGGTACTTCGAACGACCTTGAGGTGGGTCAGACCGTGTTGGCGATCGGGAGTCCGTTTGGTTTTGATCAGACATTATCGACAGGTGTGATCGGTGGTTTAAATCGTTCTGTTTCAAATGAACAGGGAACTCCGTTAACTGGGCTGATTCAAACGGATGCTGCCATCAATCCTGGCAATTCAGGTGGTCCTCTTCTGGATTCGGATGGCCGGTTGATCGGCGTAAACACGGCCATCATTTCTCCCACAGGAGCTTATTCTGGTTTGGGATTTGCCGTGCCCGCTTCCAAGGTGATGGAATCTGTCGACTTGGTCTTTAGTCATGCCAGTGGAACGCCTCGCCCCATTATCGGCATTTCTGTACTAAGCCCCGAAGGAGCGCTTAGGTATCAGGTTCCTAAGGAAACGGTTGCACGAGGACTATTGATTCAGTTTGTCGATCCTCGCGGTCCCGCCGCTCAGCTCGGCCTTCAGCCAACTCGAGTTTTTCAACTGGGAAGAGGCCTTTTTCGATTGGTGATTGGCGACCAGATTGCGGGTGTTGATGGCCAACGCGTGGTGACGTTGGAAGAACTGCAGGCGGCGATTCGCAAGCATCAACCGGGCGATCAAGTGACTCTGGATGTTTATCGAGGCGACCAGTTGTTAAAGATGGATGTGGTGCTGCAAGCGGCCACAATTATTCTTTAGTAAGACTGTCTGAGTATGCTGTGTTTTGACCAACAGTTTCAGACAACCAAAAGCCGCCGAGTGTTGCATGGTCCTTCTAACTCACCCAATCACAGTGTTATGCGGTCGGGATTGGCGGTTGATCTGCTATGGGTCAAT
>CAYTUE010000002.1:81796-85122 GCA_964441085.1 uncultured Planctomycetaceae bacterium | reverse complement strand
ATCCTGTTGTTCGCAAAAGTCTGCCGTATTCTGCACTTGCTGGTAAAAGCAAAGCGGAACAACGCAATTTAGGTCATTGATCCGCCATGAAATCTATTCGTGAAAACGCTATCGAAGCTGTTCAGGCAATCCGCAAGCAATGGAATGGTCAGCCACAGGCTGGCATGATTCTGGGAACTGGTCTTGGTGGGCTGAGTTCTCAAATCGAAGTTGCCTGCCGGATTTCCTACGAAGACATTCCTCACTTTCCCAAATCAACGGCTCCGGGGCATTCAGGCCAACTTGTTTGTGGTTCACTCCACGGTGTTGATGTGGTCGTGATGGAAGGACGACTTCATTATTATGAAGGCTATTCGTTGCAGCAGGTGACTTTTCCGGTCCGAGTCATGAAGGCACTTGGGGCAGAAACATTGGTCGTCACCAGTGCTGTTGGCGGCTTAAATCCCGTTTATGAACTCAGTGATATTGTCTGCTTAGACGATCACATTGATCTGCTGCCGGACAATCCTTTGCGAGGCGTGAATGATGACGAGCTGGGGCCAAGGTTTCCTGATATGAGCGAGCCGTATTCACAGGACTTGATCCAGAAAGCCACCACGATTGCCCTTCAACAGGCAATCACATGCCACCGTGGAGTGCTCGCTGTTGTTGCAGGCCCCAATTTGGAGACTCGAGCAGAATACCGCATGCTGCGAGGGATGGGAGCGGACATTGTGGGAATGTCCACGGTTCCCGAAATCATTGTAGCAAAGCATGCTGGCATGAAGACCGTGGCATTTAGCGTTGTCACAGATATGTGCTTACCAGATGCTCTGGAACCTGCTGACATCGAAAAGATTATCGCTGTCGCCAACAAAGGCGGACAGAAATTAGAAGTCATTCTTGGAGAGCTGTTTCGACAGTGGGCATAAAGATGCCGCTGATAACGTGTCGGAAGCTTACCGAACTCACCGAAGCTTCTCCAGAGGACGAGCTTCTGACAACGAGCTTCTTGATAATGTCGCGAGCACTCTTTGAAAGGAGTGCTTTTTATGCCCGTTTCAACGTATGAAAAAAACCTACCTTGATAACAAGGTAGGTTTTGTTTTGAGATCAGCTTGGCTTCAAGTGCCTAACGAGCAGGTGTCGATGGGCTGTCATCGTCATCTGCGAGAGCGAATCCACCTAAAGCACCACCAACACCAGCGAGTGCTCCCAAGCCACCGCCGCCACCAGCACCGCCGCCGAATCCACCACCACCGCCACTGAATCCGCCGCCACCAAATCCGCCGGGACCGAATGGTGCTGGCAAGGGAGCAATGTCCGTGATAATGTCACCGGGAATAGATTCGAAATTGTCTTCAATGAACTCAGGCTGGTAATTTCGGTAAGTCACTGGAGCGACAGACAGGTCGAGTGTCTGTGCAACAGATGCCAACTTGTATTGACTGTCTGCGTTATCAGCGAAGTTGGCTGCTAAGAGATCGATTCCCAACGCCAAAACTCCGTCTCGACCAGTTGTGACCACTGCGTGGATGCCTGGTTCAAGTCCATCCATGCGGAATTCACCGTTTGAACTGACTTGAGTTGACCCAATCACCGAACCATCTTTCAAGAAGTGAAGCGTGAGATCTTGGATAACTTGGTGTCGGCCAGTACGAGGGTCGAGTAAGTTGATTTGCCCCTCGAGCGAACCATCAGCACCCAATTGAATCTGATGATGAGACACAGCTGTTGATGGTGTCGCTTTCGCACCATTTGGGAAGCTGTGATCGTGTTCAGTTGCTTGATCCTGAAATCGCCATTCCTGAGGTTGAACACTTCCGTTCACAAGTTGCTTAGCAAGCGTTGCATTGGCACCAGAAACAACAGCGGAAGTCATTCCGATGTCTTGAATTGCAAGCTCTTTAGCCTGATCATCTCGTCGCAAGTTCACTGCATACAACAAAAATTGATCAGCTCCGTACGCCAACAAAGCAACAGTGCCATCAGTCAGTCCGGTGGCGGTAAATGTGCCATCTGAATCAGTGGTTGTGCGAACAATTTCGGAACCATCTTTAATGATCTTTACTGTCAGCCCACCAGCACCCTCTGCTCCGTAGGAATCCAATGTCAGAAGACGGCCATTGAGTGTGCCGGAAGCATCAATCGCAAGATAATGGCCTCGACTGTACATCACGTCCTCAGCCGCAGCCATATTGCCTGCGGGTGCCACTTCCATGGCGGTAGGGACATCCTCATCCATAATTGTCGGCAACGGAATTGCATCAGCTTGTTGCTGAGCTGCCTGGACAGTGATGTATACGGACCCGGCTGTTACTGTGGCTGCTAGACCCAGTACAAGTGCGGGAACTGTTTGAGATATCTTCATTGGTATATTTCCCCTGAGATCAGGCCGGTAGTTAAAATGACGACCCTGTTTTTTCACAGTATGTTGCTAGCCTACGTTTTAAAGCAAACTGTTTTACTGCTTTTCACGAAATCTAGAACAATTCCCCCAAAGCTCCTAGACTGTTACGAAGAAAGCAATTGATTTTGAAAATTACGACATGGAACGTAAACGGTTTGCGAGCTGCGATCAGAAAGGGATTTGCGGATAAATTGGTTGAAATCGATCCAGATGTGCTTCTGCTGCAAGAAATTCGGGTGCTGCCAGAGCAACTCGACCCTGAGTGGCAAAATCCTGACGGTTGGCATGTTGTTTGGCATCCGGCGGTGAAAAAAGGCTACGCCGGAACAGCTGTCTGGTCAAAACGTCCAATCGAATGTTCTTCAACAGGGCTCACAGCCAACCAGACCGACGACGAAGGACGACTTTTGACAGTCCAGGTGGATGGTCTAAAAATTTCCAGTGTGTATCTTCCATCGGGCACATCTGGTGATGCTCGGCAAGCCATTAAGGAAGACTGGATGAAAAAATTTCGGCGTTGGGCCACGAATCAAAAAAAGACAGGCCCCATGGTGATTGGTGGCGACCTAAATATTGCTCACAACGAGCAGGATATTTTTCATTCGAAGTCCAACACAAAGACATCGGGATTTCTTCCACACGAGCGTGAGTGGTTTGGGAATTTATTGGAATCTGGCTGGAGCGATTTGGTTCGAGAATTCGCAGGAGACGTCGAGGGGCCTTATTCATGGTGGTCTAATCGAGGCCAAGCCAGAGAATTAGATCGAGGGTGGAGAATCGACTACTTGCTTTGCAATGAAGAACTGCGAGATCGAGTGACGGGCTTTGATATTGATCGACAAGCCGGATTGGCAATCAGTGATCATGCTCCAGTGTCAATCACACTTTCAGATGCCGTCTGATGAACTTAAGTTGAAGATTTCCTGATGCCCTCACT
>CAYTUE010000002.1:62696-81696 GCA_964441085.1 uncultured Planctomycetaceae bacterium | reverse complement strand
CAATGCGTTCAGCTGACGTCATAAAGATACAGCGAGTATCCCAGACAACTTATTCAACGCCGCCATATTGCTTGCGGTAGGCCTGAATCTGATCAAACAGTTCGTCAGTCACAACCACACTGCCGTCGACTTCTCGACCTTTTAAATCGTTGGCAACTTCTTCCACATTCACAATCGCAAACGTATCCATATCGAATTCCTGCTTCAGTTCGGTCAACGCATTCAGGTCGCCCTGCCCTCGCTCCATCCGATTCACAGAAACCACCAAGCCAGCAATTTGAACGTCGGCTGCCGCTTTCAGGACGGGCACTGTTTCACGAATTGAAGTCCCAGCTGTGGTCACATCTTCCACGATCAGCACGCGTTGACCAGCTTCTGGCTTGTGGCCAACCAATGAGCCCCCCTCACCATGATCCTTGGCTTCTTTGCGATTAAAACAAAAAGGCACATCGGTACCTCGACGGCTTAACTCCATGCTGATCGCTGTCGCCAGCGGAATCCCCTTGTAAGCAGGACCAAACAGAAAATCGAATTCAATCCCTCGAGCCTGAATGGCATCAGCATAAAAACCAGCCAGCCGATTCATTTGCTCGCCCGTCCGGTACCGCCCCGTATTGATAAAAAAGGGTGTTTTTCGGCCGCTTTTTGTCGTGAAATCTCCGAACGTCAAAACGTTGGCTCGGACCATAAAATCAATGAACTCACGCTTGTAGGTTTCCACGGCAGGCAAATTTCTATGAAAAAGAAGTGATCTGAAGGTTCAGCAACAGGCAGTGTGCAAAACGCAATTTTGGTGCTCCCTCATCAGAACACAAGCAACAAAATAAAACGCACGTCTGTCTCCCGAAACCTGAAAACGACAGCCAACATTCCAACCAAACTTCCCCCAACCAAACGTTCCTGATGATCGTTAAAGTCTACCAAACCAATCAGTCGATGAGTCACTGCGAACTCATCACGCTGTGTGCTGAACGTTCCGGCAAAAAATGCCGGTCACCAATGTCTCTCTTCTTTCTCTTCTCTTTTCGAAAGACCCTCGATGTCGAAACAGGGGAAATCCGATCGACTCAAACTCGGCTTCCTTGCCGCAGTGGAAGTAGAAGGGCGAGGACACGTAGGAGGCTTGTTGGTCACCAACCACAATGGTCGCCCACTGGAATTCCAATGTACGACTCCCGTAAAACCCGATCGCACTCAGGAAATCCTTTACGGCAAATCATTGCGATCATGGCTACTCGGTGAGCTCATTGGCAAAACTTTGCTGACAAGAACATCCATCAAGCCCGACGTCGTGTTTACAACTGACGAGGACATTCTGGAACTGCGTAACCACACAGACACTCCTGTCGCATGCACCAGCACGGACAAAGTAGTGAAAGCATCCGAAGAAATGAACCAGCGTTTGGGAGGTCGTATTTTAAGGTTCCATGATAGCCATCAACACGACGTTGACTTTGTTGCTAACAAACTGGATCAACTTCCCGGTCAAGCCGACCTCGAAGAACCACTTGAACGAGTTAACGAAGCGCTCAGCGAAACAGTGAAAACAGTGATGGCCCGATAGTCAAAAGGGAAGATGCCAAGATCATGGATGACGACCTCCCTTTCATTACAGAACCCGAATGCTATTCGCACGACCTTTCCACCAAAGTCGACATTGCGAGCACGGGCTTTAATCCTGCACTCAAACGCGAACCACAAATCACGACGCAATCGATTCCACTGGCCACCGTTCCAGACTTCGTTCCGTCATGGAAGGCGCGACGAATCCCCATCAAGTGCATTGGCCTGACACTGCCCGAAGGGATCGACTTCGAACCGCCTGAAGAAAAAAAGGAAACTCGTTCAGACGGCAGCGAACTGAAAGAGATCGCCCCCAAGGAAAAAGAACCAAAGAAAAAGGATCCCAACAAGCGTCCTACTCGCACGCGTGTCAAGGCTCCCAAAGGCGCACTGTCTTTACAAGACCGGCTGTTCTACCTCCTGCAACCACCACTCGAAACGTGGCTGGCTGGGCAGGAAATGATCATGCCGTTCGAACCATTTCCTTACCAGTACGAAGGCATCGCGTGGATGTTCGCGCGGCATTCGGCTCTGCTCGCAGACGAAATGGGACTGGGCAAAACAATGCAAACGATTACAGGAGTTCGCCTGCTACTGCGCAGCGGGCAAGTGAATCGTATTCTACTGATCTGCCCAAAGCCCTTGATTCCTAACTGGCAGCGAGAATTCAAAACATGGGCCGAAGAACTGCCCATCGTTACAATCGAAGGCAATGGTGCTCGCCGCAAAATGCTGTGGACGATGCCGGGTGTTCCCATTCTGATCACCAACTACGAATCGATGACTCGAGACATCGCGTCGATGCCAGAGGAAGAACGGCCAAAATTTGATCTCCTGATTCTCGACGAAGCTCAACGAATTAAAAATCGAGACTCTCGAACGGCTCAAATTACTCGCAGCATCAACCGCCGACGCAGCTGGGCGTTAACCGGAACACCCATCGAAAACAGCCCCGATGAATTGGCATCGTTGTTTGAATTTCTCGAAGTCATTCCCGCTCGCGCAACTCCAGATATCAAACAATTGGCCAAGCTGACAGAAGAACACATTCTGCGCCGCACCAAAGATTTGGTGATGAAAGACATGCCACCTCGAATTGATCGAGACGCCGAATTAGAACTCACACCCGCCCAACAATCTGCTTACACATATGCCGAAAAAGAGGGTGTCATCCAGCTGAATGAATTGGGAGATTCGATCAGCGTGCAACATGTCTTTGAATTGGTGATGAGATTAAAACAGCTGACCAATTACGATCCTCTCACCAACGAAAGCGCGAAGCTAGAACGCTTGGTCGCCGACATGGAAGAAATCGCAGCCAGTGGTGGCAAGGCAATTTTGTTTAGCCAGTGGACGAAGACCATCGACTGGCTGACCGAACGTCTACAACAATTTAATCCGCTCGTGTATCACGGTGGAGTCCCCACCAAAAAACGTGAACCCATCCTGACCAAGTTCAAGGAAGACCCCAATGCTCATATTATTTTGATGAGCTACGGAACCGGAGCTGTCGGTCTCAATCTGCAGTTTGCTCACTACGTCTTTTTGTATGACCGCTGGTGGAACCCTGCGATCGAAGATCAAGCCATCAACCGAGCACACCGCATTGGAGTATCAGCGCCCGTCATTGTGACTCGATTTATCTGCAAAGATACGATTGAAGAACGCATCGATTTGGTTCTGCGTGAAAAACGAGAAATGGCAGAAGCCATTTTAGGTGAAGGCGACAACGACAATGTGTCGCTGGGCATGGACGCGTCCCAAATTTTCGGCTTGTTTGACCTTAAAAAACGCACCAAAGATGGCTCAGCATCCATTGGCCCCGATGTGCAAGAAGCCGCGTAGCAACGATCTCCAGTACCACCCAGCCCCGCTGTTACTACCGCCCGGGCTGACTTGATTGCTCCATCAAGTCAGCATTACCAATCCAAGCCATAAAGTAGGGCTCTTCAGCGTTTGGTTCGATAAAGGCAACAAAGAAGGGTTCGTCAAAGACCAGGTTGCGGATGCGATTGGGATCGTAGATTGGTTCCTCGTCCTCGAACGAGCCGATCAGAGCAATTTCAGCAATGCTGACAAAGTCTGCTCCCGTCTCATCCAGTCGCAGGCGAACATCCTGATAGACAACTGAAATCGGTATCTGTTCGCCGCCAACATGAATGGGCACCTGAAGCTTGGGGAACTCTTGAAACACAGAAAAATCGAGGACCGGGACTCGAAATGTTTCATTCGCTTCTAACTTCGACCGGGGACTCCCGACTCGACTGCGTCTTTTCGTTTCGCGCCACGTGGCGTCCAACGTTGGCTTGGGTGGAATCATGGCAAGGTAAATTTGGTCCTGCTGAGGACCGACTGTCTTTAACCGTACGATAAAATTGTCGTCTCCTTTGTCGTCTACGATGGTCAGCTGACTTTTGTAAACTGGCCCCACGCCACTCCCCGTTGGCTCGTACCCGAAATTTTCAACGACCGAAGTCTGTTTGCCATTTTGGAAAATCAGTCCAGTGTCCAACCGGCTGAATTCTTCTTCAAAGGGCATCTGCTTTCGAATCGCCGCGACAACTCGCATCACCGGACGACGATCTGTGAATTGAAGCCTGTACTTGATATCTGGAAATCGTTGGTCGAGACTTCTTTGAAGATTCGCTTCGGCCAAAGGGCTGCCATCTGAAGTTCCTTGGAACAAAGCGGAAGGCGAGACAAGATTGCCATTCAAGACTTCCTTGTTCATCGCCTGAATGTGCGAATTTGGTGTAACAGGAATGATGTCTCCACCAAGAGACTGTTTCAGATCATCCCATGCAAGCTGCAACGACGCACACCACAGGCGATTCATATCCGAATCAAACGGCGTGGATCGCAGGGCGCCGATTTCCGTTGCAGAAAGTTCATTTGCACCTCGAGGTTCACTTAGCCTTCCACTGGGAATCGATGCGATCAAATCCGTTGGCCATTCGTCTCCCTGATACAGATCCCGCGAGGAAGCTGTCATCAAGCTACCAAGCACATTGCGACTCACCTTTGGGCCAACAGTCCGAACACTGCCATCCATCAAAGCAAAATAAGCTCCACGATTTGGCTGCTCATCTCGGCTGTCGTCCAGCATTCGCAAAGCATCCATGCCAAGCATGTCCTTGGGAGCCAGCCAGCAGATTTCAGATTCGCGATTTTCAACCAACATCAGCGTGTTGGATGCCCCACGCACAATGTCTCGAAAACGAACCGTTTGATCTGCCGGCCACACCGTTCGTCGCCCGATGATCGCGAGATAGTGTGCCGCCGAATCCGATGATTCCGCCAGATCAGATTGAAATGCGACCGGAGCTTGCTTGTGCAACTTCGAGTTATTCGGACCGTTCCAAGGTTCATCAAATCGATACTTGCCTGCCAGTTCGGGATCAATATCTTTCAGAATCAGCGACCGCCAGCTATGCCAGCGTTTCCCATCCGGCCCCACCACAAAGGCAGGAGGAAACGAACGATATTCATCATGATAATTGTGCAAAGCCAACATCACGAGCTTCAGATCATTGCGAACCTGCTTTGATTCAAGATCAAATCTGGCAGCACTGATCATGTTCCAAACGACAAAGACAGCAACACAACCAAGGGTTGCCAAAAGGCCAAAAACAATCGTCCGTTTCATAAACCTGCCTCATCATCACGTCGTACTCAGTTGACCTGTTCTAGAACAGACCAGCGACAGCAGCCAATTTGTCTAAGTTTCGATGAGTATTTTTTTCGAACGACGCACGCGTTCAATTCGGAGTCGAATTCCAGAGATGTCAAATAAAAAACGCCCATGTCCTCACCAAACTCGTGACGAGTTCAGCGACGGCAGAGGCGAAATTGACGTTGGTCGCTACAGCTTAATTCTGTTGAAAGAGGCTGCTTTAGGCTCCAAAAACAGCTTTGTAGGTTTCGATGGTCTGCCGAGCGGCTTCATCTGAATCTGGAATCGGGAAGGCTTCGGCTGATGCGTAGCCGTTGTAATTAATGTCTTTCAAAGCTTGCACAATCGGGGCGTAATCCATGTGACCTCGACCAGCCGCTTGACGATTGGAATCAACAAAGTGGACGTGCCCGATGTGGCTGCCACCGTCTCGAATTCCTTCAGCAATACACGCTTCTTCGATGTTCATATGGAACAGATCAGCTAGTAGCTTCACGTTGTCGCTGTCGACTCCAGAAAGCAATTCGACTCCGGCTTTCATGGTTGTGGCCAAGTTGGTTTCGTAGCGGTTGAGTGGTTCGTAAATCAGGATCGTGCCCTGCTCTTTTGCGAACTCACCCAGTTCACTTAAAGCTGCCTTCAGGTAACCCAAAGCCGTTGCTTCATCAGTCACAGCATCCCACTTGCCCTGCATAGAACCGATAATCGCTGGAGCACCATAGGGTGCTCCAGCTTTGATGATACCTTTGATAAAATCTTTGGCTTTTGTTCGGCGGTCGATATCTGGATCACACAAATGTAAACCGTGCTTCACCATGCCAGCTCCAGTGCCGACGGCTGCCAGTTTCAAACCGTGTTTTTTCAACAAGTCTGCAAGTGGCAGTTCGTTGATGGCTTCGGGAGACGGAGCAAAAATTTCCACAGCGTCATAGCCCAGTTCAGCCGCCTGACGACATCCTTCAGCAACGTCGTCGTGATAAACGAAAGGCCCTTTTTTTGCTTCGGCAACGATGCTAATGGTGACGGCAGACTGAACCATGGTTTGTATTTCTGAGGTGGAGTGAGGAAAATTTGAGGGAGATGAAACTTGAACCGAACCTTTGGCAAGTTGGGCTCCAGCGGATGCAAGCTTAGCAGACTCAGCTTGTCATCAGAAATCGGGCTCGATCAGAATCAAAGAACTACTTCGTCGGTAAACGAATGTCGACACTCGCAGCGTGCCCTGTCAGACCTTCTTTTTCAGCAATCATGCGAACTCGATCCGCCTCGTCAATCAAAGCAGCTTGATCATACTGAATGATCGAACTGCGTTTGAGAAAGTCGGTCGAAGCCAGCCCATTGGCAAAGCGAGCCGTGCCGCCCGTGGGAAGAACGTGAGACGGGCCAGCGATATAGTCTCCCAAGGCAACGGGAGTGTAATGTCCCATAAAGATGGCTCCCGCATTTTGAATTTTCGCCAACATAGAATCCGCATCGTCCATGGAAATGTGCAAATGCTCGGGAGCCAACTTATCGGTTAGCTCGGCCGCTTCGTCGGCAGTTCTCGCAAGAATAAAGGCTCCGTAATCCTGGAGACACTGAGCCGCTAAGTCGCCTCGTTGCAGCTTCGCAAGCTGACTGCGCAATTCATCTTGCACAGCATCCAGCAAAGGTTCATGCCACGTAATCAGTACAGCGGATCCCGGACTGTGTTCTGCTTGAGAGATCAGATCCGCAGCAACAAATTCCGGCTTCGCCGTTTCATCAGCAAGCACGATCACTTCGCTGGGGCCTGCGATGCTATCAATATCGACGTCCCCAAACACATACTGTTTGGCCAATGCCACGAACAGATTTCCGGGCCCAACAATCTTGTCAACCCGTTGAATGCCTTCAACGCCGTAAGCCAACGCCGCGACCGCCTGAGCTCCGCCAACTCGATAAACTTCGGTGACTCCAATTTCGTGGCATGTGGCCAACATGTCATTGTTGTACCCCCCGAAATCTGTCGGAGGCACAACGACAGCAATTTCAGGAACACCGGCTGACATCGCTGGCACAGCCGTCATCAGTACAGTTGATGGATACGCGGCTGCTCCACCTGGAACACAGATTCCAACTCGCTTCATCGGCAAGTGCCGTTGGCGAAGTCGCACAGTGCCCTGCCCCAACGGTCGGATGACTTCTGCGTCTTGAGGAAGAATGGCGGCCTGAAATTCTCGCACGTTGTCTCGAATCTGCCGCACAGTGGCTTTGAATTCGTCAGACACAGATCCCGCTGCGGCTTTTAATTCTTCGGCAGACACCTTCATCGATGTCAGGTCTAACGCTTTGCCGTCTAGTTTTTCGGTATAAGACAACACAGCCGACAGACCTTGAGACCGAACGTCTTCGCAGATCTTCTGAACGACTTCCTGAGGACTCAAAGGTTCCCCGAAGAGTTCAATGGTGCGTTGCCGCCCTGCTGCGGAAACCACATTGCCTCGAGGGCTCAATTTGTCCCGAAGCTCGGTAAACAATTCTGTGGCATCGCTTTGTCGACAGTCGATACGTTGCAAGTTGACGTTGGCGGCAGTAGTCGTAGCGGCAGTGGTCATGGCTGATCGAAGCTTCCTAAAAGCGATGGAACGTGAAGTGGCGATTGAACCTCATCCCGCCACGAATTACAGTTCCCCACATAGCATTTTGGCCGAAATCGCGACATTGCGAGTATCTTTTTTTGCTTTCGCGAAACTCAAGAAACCTCATTGGTCTCCGAACCCTTCACTGAATTTCTCATTCCATGATCGATCTGCGCAGCGATACTGTGACTCGCCCCACCGAAGCCATGAAGCAGGCCATGCTGGCCGCCGAAGTGGGCGACGACATGATGGGAGAAGACCCAACCATCAATCAACTGGAAGCCATGGTGGCCAGTCGATTAGGCAAAGAAGCTGCGGTCTTCGCTTGCTCGGGGACTCAATCCAATCAAATGGCTGTGAAAACTCACTGTGTCCCGGGAGACGAACTGCTCATTAACTCGCAGGGACATATTGGAATCTACGAAGCGGGAGCCCCAGCAGCTCTGAGTGGCGTCAGCGTTCGACAGATCGAAGGAGAAAAAGGGTTCCTGACCGTCGACAAGCTGGAAGGAACCGTTCGCCCAGACGACCAACACTACTGCCGAACTCGACTTCTATGCTTGGAAAACACCACAAACCTTGGTGGTGGTTACGTTTACGACTTGGCTGAACTGCAAAACTTAAGCGAATGGGCGCTAGAAAATGGACTGAAGCGGCATTTAGATGGGGCTCGCTTTTTCAACGCCACCGTGGCAGCGGGATACAGTGCGGCTGAAGTGTCTGACTGTTTTGACACCGTCAGCATTTGCTTTAGCAAAGGGCTAGGCTGTCCAGTCGGTTCGATCTTGGTGGGCAGTGCAGAAGACATGCGAAAAGCTCGCCGAGCACGCAAAATGCTTGGTGGAGCCCTACGACAAGCGGGCTTTTTAGCGGCCGCCGCGATTTATGCTCTCGAAAATCATGTAGACCGCTTGCAGCAAGACCACGATAATGCCAAAGAATTGGCTCTGGGCCTACAAAACATCAGTGGCATTACAGCAGATGTCGACGAAACAGAAACGAATCTTGTTTACTTTGAAGTCGACCCCGAAATCGCCACAGGTAAACAGTTAGCTGCAGAACTTAGCCAACGCTGCGTTCAACTTTTTGATCTTGGACCTCAACGTCTGCGAGCGGTGACTCATCTTGATATTCAAACCACAGACATCCCCAATACCATCGATGCGGTTGAAGCCTGCGTGGACACTTTTACGCGTTAGCCTAAAAAAATTCTGCAGTTGGAATTCGATCAACGCTCGCCCAACGCAAACCGTTCAACCTTGGTTGAAGGTCGCCATCGTGTTGATGATGTCCTGGCTCTTCACCTCCGCGAACACGCAAACGCCGCCACTGGTGATTCCATCGGACACAAGTTCTCCCGCGATCGCCGATCACCCACCCGCTGAACAAAAATCATCCGTTCAACCACCAGTTGAACAAAAATCATCCGTTCAGCAACACAATCCGCTTGATTCCAAAGCCACCGAACCGCAAAAACTGACTCCTGCAGCAACACAATTTATCAAAGGGCTGACCTTAATTGTGCTGCCTTTGACGTTCACTGATGACGACGACTGGGGAAACACAAAACGGATCCAGTCAGGACTCAACGTTGAACTAGATGGCCTCGAGCTGAAAACATCTCGACGGTGGAAAGACGCCAAGCATGGCCTTTGGCGAAAAGTCGACGCGACGTTCGTCGATCCGGAAAAATTCTTTGACCTTCAAATATGGCTGCTTCCTAAAACCAACGACAATCAACCTCGTTATCGAGTAACCGCCAGCCTTCGCATCGCTGCCACGGCTCGTCAACAGCAGTGGAATCGAGGCCTAAAAATCTACAGCATCAGTAGCGAGATTCTGACAGACATTGCGGTGGATGCGGTCATCGACTTTCGCAGCAAGCTACTGGAAGTGGACACCAAAACACGACTCCAAATTCTCCCTCATGTGCAATCTGCCGACGTGCGAATCGACCGGTTTTCTGTCCGCAGAATTAGCCACGCCAAAGGCAATGTTGTCAGAGAATTTGGAAATGCCTTAGAAGGACTCGTGCAAAAAGTCGTCCAAAAGAAAAGCAAAAAGTTGCCTCAAAAAATCAACACCAAGATCGAAAAAAAGGCGGACCGCTTTCAAATTTCAGGCCCTCTCCTCTCTGTCTTTGGTTTGCAGGCAAAGACAGAAAAAGAAACGAAGGCAGAAAAAGAAACGAAGACAGAGCCGAAATAACAAAGCAATTCGAATTGTTCACACAAATCGAAAAGAACGGCTAGGGGGATTCGTCCTGCCACTGGTTCAAATCACCCGTCACTGGTCCAAATCAGTCTTCATAAACCAACAAATGGCCCGTTGCCTGCTGATTGTCAGCAAAAAACGTGCTCCGAATCTCAGAAACCTGAAAGTCGCTTATTTCCTTCTGAGTGGTTGGGAAATAAGCTTCACTCATTAGCTTCCGGTCGACGATGAATTGCGACCACGACTGTTTTCACTTTTAGAATTCGACCAAACCGATCTCCGGGCGAAACCATGGCCAAAGACAGGACGAATTCCGAACCAGATGACCCGGTGCCCAAACCGTTATCCCCCAGCACGGTATCTCCTAGCACGGTATCAAAATCCCAAGTGCCTGACGAAACGCCCCCCCATTCTCCTGATCATGATTCGGAGAGCCCAAACAATGCCGATGCTGATTCCGATGGCAATTTATCCCCCAAAACCACTCGAATGGCTCGTTTAGCTGCCATTAAAGCAGCAGTAGACGCTGGGAAATACGATTCTGATGAGCTGCTTGAAATCGCTTTAAACAAGATGATTCAACGGCTTCCAATCGATCACGATGAAGACTGATTTCGCATTTGTGAACGGAATTTGCTGTTTTCAAACGAATTTCGTCCTCTGAACGTCAATCTGAGTTCAGGAAACACGAGTTCCATCTGGGAAGCCACCCGACTGAACGTTATAGTCGTCGGCAAGGGAATCCGATCGAGACTCTTGAATGGCAACTGTTTTGTCTTTGTAGAAAGACAGTTGTTCTGACCTCGCTCATTGAAAGCGAAATCACACCTACTGTCACCACATTTCCTGTGTGACCCTAGCCCGAGAGTGAAAATGTCTGACCTTGCTCCTCAACCTGTTGCCGTGACTCCGGTCGAGAAGTTTCGAGAATACTTGATCACTCGAGACAAACGACTGACTCAGGAGCGTGAAATTATCGTTCGAGAAGTCTTTGCCGACCATGAACATTTCGATGTCGATAACATCGTGGCTCGCTTGGACAAACCTCGAGACGGTCGGCGAGTGAGTCGAGCCACCATTTATCGTACGATTACTCAGCTAGAAGAAGCTGGCTTAATTCGTCGAGTTGCTCGAGCCAACGATCGTGAAGTTTACGAACACGATTATGGCTACCCACAACATGACCACTTCATCTGCGAAAAGTGCGACGCGCTGATCGAATTTAAAAACCAAGAAATCACGACTCTGCTGGAAAAAGTGGCCATGGAAACCGGCTTTCGGCTCAGCGGTCATCGCTTAGAAGGTCACGGCATCTGCGCCACCTGCGCGAAGCCTCAACGACACCGACGATTAGACATGATCTGATTTCACAGCAACAGCAACAGCAACGATCTCACCAGCGCCCCAAAGTGAAATCAAATCATCCGCCCAATCAAGTGCCGCATCAGCCAACTGGACACTATCTGCGGCCTACTCGATCCGCTGGCAAACTACGGACAATACGCTGCAACGACAGTAACAAACACATTCCGGCCAGAGCACCAAACAGCAGGCCACACACTGTCGGCCAGTGACTGAAAATATCACGCAGGCAGAGCCAATCGGCCCACAAAAATCGCCACGCACACAGTACCACGTATGTCGAAAAGGCGAGATAAGGACCAAACGCCACAAACGTTCGCCCCGTAATCACTCGACAGCCAACTCCTAATACGGCTCCGGCAATCGGAGCCAAAGCCAACGCACATAACGTGGGTTGCCAACCAATGTAAGCTCCCACCATTGCCATCATGGTGACATCACCAGCGCCCAAGGCGGGAGACCCCAAAATCTTGCCGCCCAAAAAACGCACCAGCCAAGTCACGAGTCCCCCCGTTAACATTCCAGCCATGCTCCAAGCCAAACCATGCCAGTGATGATGATTCTTCATCCAATCTGGTAAGTAGGGACCATCTAGGCTCACAGACGCTTCGTCCCAGTCGACCCAAATATGAATCATCTGTAATTCGCCCGACCACACTGCTCCGGTCATCGCAATCAACAGTCCCGCACCAATCACTTCGTCGGGAATCACGTAGTCCAAAAAGTCTGTGACTGTTGCCGTCCAGATTAAAAAAATCAGACTCAAATGAAACGGCAGGCGAGACCACAACAAATCGCCATCGGGACGCACTTCATGCACACTCTGCCCTTGTATCAAAGGGTCAAACAGGCAGAAGGCATAGAACATAAACAAAGCAGAAAGGCCAACCGCACTTCTCAAAGGCCACCTTTGTCGTTTGCGACACTGACCACATTTCACGGACGGCAATGCCAACCAGCGAGCGACACGGCCAATCGGGTGCTGGCAGCGGGCGCACTGCATTAATCCGCCATGGTTCATATCGTGCAACATGGTCGCAGACCAACCGGCAGTGAACCTGCCCAGCACAAAACCAATCACACCACAGATGATCACAACAGTTAGCAAGTCAACATGTTCCACAAAAATAAGTAAGCGATTCGCAGCCAACACTGTAGACATTTAACACAGGAGACATTCAAACAACGTGCGAATCAGCAGGAATGGCAAATTCTATCCGCCTTGGCCTCCCGTACAATCGCGACAAAATATGCGACAGCCAACACTGGAAGAAGCAAAAAATGCGACAAGGCCCCGTCATTAGCAATACGCAGTCAACCATCGGCACGTAAAGCCAGAATTTGCAAAACAGCAGAAGCGACATAAAAACAGCATTCAGTAAGCAAAGACATAGCTTTGTGATCCCCAAAATCGACCCGCCATTCCGACGAAAGAGACCTGTTTGCAAGATTGCCATCAGCTCAACAGATCGGTTTCCTTCAAGCTCCACGGTCGGCTAGAATTAATGGGAAATCCGTTTTCTTGCCAGCCACACTTCTTCATAACGCACCACGAAAGTGCCCCCAGACAGCGTGAACATTTCCGATTGCCAGTTTGAAGATCTGCAACAACGCAAAACCTATCTGAAGTCTTTGCGAGACGAAATGCCCGCTCGGCAGGCTGAATCCGGCGGCATTGATGCCTGCGAGTGGCTATCAGATCGACTTGATGAATTGCTGCTTGGCATGCTGCACCACAGTTTGCAAATCAACAAACTGCCCGAAACCGAAGCGTTCAGTGTGATGTGTGTGGGAGGCAATGGACGCCGCCGCCCTGCTCCGTATTCTGATGTCGATCTGCTGCTGGTGGCCGACAAGTCGATTTTCAGTCAAGTCGAGGCCACATTTAGCGACTTCGTGCGAGACTGCTGGGATACCGGTTTCCAACTTGGCCACAGCTTAAGAACACCAGACGACGTCATCAGTTTTGCAAAAGAAGATATTCAGTTTGCAACGTCACTTGTCGACATGCGATTGCTACTGGGATCAAACGCAATTTTTGATGACCTTCAACACAAGCTAAAACGAACCATCTTTCGTCAACCCGTTGATCGGTTTGTCGAAGAATGCGTTGAATCTCGCCAAGCCGAATGGTCAGCCCGAGGCGACAGCGTTAACCAACTGGAACCAGACATCAAGAAAAGCCCCGGAGGACTTCGAGACCTGCATTTGATCCACTGGATTACATTCGCACGCTTTGCCGACGGCGATCCTTCGTCACTTCTCGAACACAACGAAGTGCGAACCCACGAACTGGCGATCTTAAACCAGGCTGATGAGTTTCTGACTGCTCTAAGAAACGACTTGCATCTCCGAGCTGGTTTAAAGCAAGACGTGTTAACCCGAGACCTGCAGTTAGAACTGGTTCGTTCTGAAGGTGAAATCGATGGCGATTTTAGAAAGCCAATCGAAGACTTCATGCAAGAGTACTTTCAGCAGACATCCAAGGTCTCTGAAATTACTCGACGAGTGTCCGAATCACACCAAAAGGAAAACCTTCTGAAGCGAATTTCCAAGGCCGTGATTCCATTTCGAGGAACTCGAAGCTTTACCTTTCGAGACGGACTTGTTGAAGCAAACTCAACGTTTTTGAATTCCCTGAAACGTACGCCCACTTTGGTGTTGAAGCCGTTTGTAAAAGCATCACAGCAGAACCTTGAAGTCTGTGCCGATCTCAAAAACATCATCAACAAAACAGTGGATCGTCTTCCCAAGGAACCTACGACAAAAAACTGTAGCGAACTTCGATCCATCTTACGCAACGGGCAAAGCCTGCCGACCATCATTCGCTCTTTGTATGAAACGGGCGTATTAGAATGGCTGATCCCTCCCATGGCAGAAATTCGCTGCCTGATGCAATTTAATCAGTACCACAGCTACACCGTTGACGAGCACACACTGAAAGCTGTCGATGAAATGGTGGCTTTAGAACACGAAGACAGCGCGGTTGGTACGGCTTACCGCAATGTTCGCCACAAAGCAACACTGCACCTGTCTATCATCATGCATGATATCGCCAAAGGGCGAGACGGAGACCACAGTATTGTTGGTGAACAGGTTGCCGAAGAGATCGGCGAACGCTTGCAAATGACCATGAATAAGCGTCAGATGATGATGTCACTTGTGCGGCACCATTTAGTCATGCCCGACTTGGCTTTTCGTCGAGACATCACGGATCAAGTTTTGCTTCACGACTTTGCCAAATTGGTAGGAGCTCCCGAATTACTTCGCATGCTGTACGTTCTTTCTGTTGCCGATATCCGAGCTGTTGGGCCTGATGTTTGGACAGACTGGAAAGGCGAACTTCTGGCCGATCTGTATGACCGCACCATGGTTGTCTTAAGCGGACGTCCAACTCGCCACTTAGAAGAAGAACGTCTCACACTGATTCGAAACCACGTACGATCAGCACTTCTTCCTTCATCGACGACCGAACAGGTTCCACCCGGCGCACCTGTTGCCGAACAGCCAGCCGCAATGGATCCCGCTGTCACAGACTGGATCGAAAACCAGCTCAGCGCTCTGCCTGCCTTCTATCTGATGATGGAAAGTCCAGACCGCATTGCTCAAGACATGCATACCATCAGGAACTTGCCTGAAAGCGGAGTCCTTGTTGAAGGCGAATACGCCGAAGACACTGACACAATGACGTATCGAATCTTCGTCGCTCAACGCCACGAACTGGGTAGTTTTCACAAAGTTGCAGGAGTCCTTTCTGGACTACGAATGGACATCCTATCCGCAGAAACATGTGGGTCTCCCGACGGAACGCTGATTGGAGCATTTCGAGTTTCCGACAATGACTTCGTCGGCAATGTTTCAGAATTTCGGATCAAGGAAGTCAGCCAAGCCATCGAAAAAGTACTTGTGGGTCAAGCAGCGGTTGACACCGTGTTTCGCCGGAGCGGTTTGTTTCGTTCTCGTCAGAATTCCGCCGAAGTTCAAGAAGCCATTCGTAATTCAGAACCTCGTATTTCCATCGACAATGATGGAGCCGAATTGCACACCATTATCGATGTGTTCGCCACGAATTCGCCCGGACTGCTGTATATCCTATCAAAGACGATTTTTGATCATGAACTTTCCATCGAACTGACTCGTATCGCAACCAACATCGACCAAGCCGTCGACGTCTTTTACGTCAACACGAAAGACGGAAAAAAACTGGAAGACACAGACCGTCTGCAGAAGCTAAAGGATGATCTCATGACCGAATTGATGGAACTTCAAGAAACTTGATCCAAATCATAGATCGCCCAAAATCACAAGTCATGATTCATCGTATGTTTGGCCCTGCTGGCAGCAGCGAAGCAATCAATGGGCTGCTACAATCTCTCGTGCAATCAAAATGCGTTCATTCAAGCCGCTACTGACTCTGAGATCTGTGTGAAGATTTCCGTCATCATTCCCACTTACAACGAACAAACAAAGATTAAGGCTGCCATCCAAAGTGTTCAGGATGCCGGTGCAGATCATATCGTCGTTGTGGATGGAGGCAGCACAGACGACACACTGAAAATTGCAGCATCGCTTGGCATTACCACTCTTCAAAGTGACCCCGGTCGAGCAATCCAACAAAACGCAGGAGCAGCCAGTTGCCAGACCGACGCCCTGCTGTTTCTGCATGCCGACTGTCGCCTGCACCCAGATTCCATCCAACAAATCCGACACACACTGCAACAAAACAACAACTGTGTTGGTGGATGTTTTCAACAGGCGATCTGTGATTCACGGTTTCGCTATCGAATCATGGAACGAGGCAACTATTGGCGAGTCAAAGTCCTGAAGTGGGTGTACGGAGACCAAGGCCTGTTTGTCCGAAAAGAAGTATTCGAAGACTTAAAAGGCTTCCCTGAAATCAATTTTCTGGAAGACCTGTTCTTCACCAAATCACTGAAACGTCAAGGACGCATCGTTGTCCTTCAAGCACCACTCCAAGTATCTGCCAGACGCTGGCAAAAAACGGGCATGCTGATGCAAACGGCCAGAAACTGGATGATCATTGTGGCCGCTCATCTTGGAGCATCACCTCGCTGGCTTGCCAAATTCTACCCAAGTGCCCGCTGAGAAAAATCACTATCCGTGCGAATCGAAGCTCCTTCGTTTCGAGCAGACGTCACCAAGACTTCAGCCACTGAATCATCCACAATTTGGTGCAAGTGATGAACCAAATCCTGCGCCGCATGGTCGGATTCCACCGGTAAACAAACGGTTGGTCCCCACGACGACTGCACGGCGGTAAACGTGGTGAATGATTCCAATTCCTTCAAGACACGTCGAACCACAGAGCTTGAAAACAGTCCTCCCTGAATTTCAGCAAAGTCGGCTCCTGCAATATCACCGTACACCTGTAAAGCAGTCGCAAATTTTTCAAACTGGCACGATTGAATCGCGGGAACAATCTGCTCTTCAATCTGCTCGACCAACTGAAACAACGTCGATTGGTTCAATGGTTTTCGGTCTCCAAAAAAAGTTTCTTCAGAATCTCCCGATAGGCCAGCAAATTGACGAGGACGAATCAAAACCAGTCGCCACTGTTCAGGAAAATGAATCCGTTCAACTCGATCTTCCCACCGACCATAGTCCACCAACAAACCACCTCTTGCAAATCCCATGGTGCCAACGGCAGAACGACGACGACGGCCAAACTGTCGAGCCATCTCAGAAACATCGGCACTGATGCCCTGCCCACTCAGAACTCGACATCCCGCGGCAAGTGCCAAAGTCAACTGAGTTCCCGTACCCAAACCAGAATGCAAAGCCACATCACCATCACTTGTGACACTCACAGCCGGAAGCACAACGCCTGCTGGATGTAACGCAGCTGCTGCCCGAAAGTCTGCCAAGAATTTTTCCACCCGAGCACTCACGCCAGCAGCAACACACAGGCGATCTAAAACTTGACCTGGCAACGTGGCAATGCTTAAACGGCAACCGGGATCTTGGATCATCATCCCAATCCCGCCGTAGTACCAACGTTGATCAGCAGACGGACACAACAAACCAAAATGCAGCCGTGAACCGGTCTGGATTTCAACTCGCATCGCAAGCTGCCTTTCGGTCATATTGTTCGGCGACAAATTCACACAGTCTTTCAAACAACTGCTGATGCCGATCTGTTCCCGTTTTTTCCACCGCGAAACGGAAGTAATTAAACTGCAACCACACATCGTCTGGATCTAAAAACTGCACTCGAGTTGCCAGAATGGTGGCCTCAAGAATCGCATGTTGAGCTCGATTGAATCCGCGAAACGGTCGACCATTCCCACGAGAGACAACGCGAGCACGAATTTCAGCACGATCTAACGTCAGGTCACGATCAACGATCTGCAATTCAAACCATTGGCAGCAACTTTCTAAAACCCAACCGTCAATCTGTTCTGCTTTGTGCATTGGCGGTTGAATCGGATTCTGTTTCAGTACCGCTTCAGCAATCAAATCCACTTCATCGACCACATGAAACACGGCTGCATCACACGAACACAGATTGCGATAAGTGGTTGACCCTTTCCACGGTCTGAGCACAACAGATTCGAAGTCGCCCTCCACAATCGGCCCCATCGGCGCAACATTCGCTGCTCCTTCGGAATTGATTGTCGTAATGACACCTTCAATAATCATGGACAAAGTCTAACACAGCGTTCATTGAAAATCTGCAAGCCGAACGTGAATTAAGCGCTGCCAAATGACAAGATCTTCAGACGAGACTCCGGCTTCATAAAATCAGCCAACTGCATCCTGAATACGATTCACTTGCAGTCCATCGAGACAAATTTCAGGCTCACGCCCGGTCAGCAAACGGCACATAATTGCTGCAGTCCCCACCGACATCTGTAAGCCTGAACGAAAATGGCCTGCTGCGACATACAGATTTTTGCAGTTGGGAACTGTTCCAAGAAACGGAAGTTCATCTATCGAACCGGGCCTGAGCCCTGCCCACTGACGAACCACTTCAGCTGAACCCAAGGACGGAACCAACTGTTCCGCAAATGCCAACAGGCTGCGTAATCCAGAAGATGTCACCTGCTTTGAATACCCACAGAACGCTTCAGTCGATCCCACTAAAACCAAACCGTCTTTTCGAGGAACCAAGTAGCGACGCCCGACCTGAATCACATGATCAAAAGACACCTTCGTTGGCCGCAACTGAACGATCTGGCCTTGCACAGGTCGCACGGGAATCTCGTACCCAACTTGCCTTAACAACAATTGACTCCACGCGCCAGCCGCCACACACACGGTGTCTGCAATAATCGTTGATTCGGCCGACTTCACTGTTACCACTCCTGACTCGCTCCGGTGCAAAGCCACATGGTCGTGCTGTAAAAAATCAACTCCCTGCAACCGACAGGCAACGTTCAATGCTTTTAGGTAACGAGGATTTCGGATTTGACCGAAGTCTGGAACAAACAAAGCTTCAGAAATCTCCCGGTTGATATGAGGAGCAAATTCTTGAAGCTGCTTGGCATCCCAATCTTCGAAAGCCAAATTTTCCGAATGCAACTGTTGACGCCAGTCAGACAAATCAGCGAAACCTTCCGCACTGCTT
>CAYTUE010000002.1:51922-62596 GCA_964441085.1 uncultured Planctomycetaceae bacterium | reverse complement strand
CCTGGCCCTGTACCACACAGCTCCACAACACCGCATCGACAATAGCCCGTATCAACGCCCGTGAGGTCATGCAGTTCTTCAATAAACTTACCCCACAACCGATGACTGTAGGCCCGCAAACGAGCTTCTGGTGTTTCCGCAAAATCCAAGTTTCCGGGGGGCAGCATTCCAGCACCAGCCCACGATGCTTCGCGACCGATTTCTTGACGATCAACAACCAGAACTCGCAGTCCATGCTGAACCAGTCGCAGAGCCGTGGAAAGCCCGATAACGCCTGCTCCGACAATGACTATGTCCACTGATTTTTTCATCACCATGAATCTCATCAGGCTTGTGCAATTTGTTCCATCATTTCAGATGGCCTGAAAAGATACTCTTAGATTCCTCCCCACCTCGAAACAACTGGTGGTTCAACTTTCCGGCTATTCCGCACTCGCTTTCCTCAGATTGACACCGTTGTCTACCGAATCAATCATGGTAGTTTGAGCCAATCACGAAAGCTGCAACGGGCGCTTTCATGCCATTTCAAGTGAATTTCGAAGATTGCACACTGAAAAGCCACCAAACAACTGTCGATTCAGAAACCCATCGCCGTAAAATCGGTCAGACTTCAGCACTCATTATTTCCCACCATCTTTCTTGGATGTCGTGTTTCAAGCACCCACGTTTGTTCACGGCGTCCCATCAATACCAACAGTCAAAAAACGTACACACAATCACGACTCTTATTTTCAAACGCAGTACGTGCCACCATAAATCGGCGCCCAACAGAAATCGTTTCAAAGAGAAATCTGGCTGTCGAAATTCCAATTTTTCAAGACAGCATTTGAAACAACTTTTCTGCGGCCCTCTTTGATTCGAATTTGGAATCCCGATGCCACTTGATCACCCCACAGTACACAGCAAACGTTCTTCCACAATTTGCCATCCTTCCAGCAATCGACCGTTTGCAGCATGGAAACGCAGCATCGTTGCTGCATTGGTACTTCTCTGCCCCAGTCTGACAGCCGCAGATGAAGACAGTGACTTTCGCTCAGCTGCTGCATTTTTTCGAGCACAACGGTGGCAATATGCAGCCACCGATTTCCAGAAATTTCTAAAGGACTACCCCAACAGTGATCGGGCTCCGCTGGCTCGATTGTACGTCGGTCTGTGTCTGAATTCCTTAGAAGACTATGCGCCTGCTCGCACCAATCTGCAGCAGTTCCTGAAAGACGCTCCAGAAAACCGCAACGCAGCTGATGCTCGTTACCGAATTGGCGAATGCAGCTATTACCTCAAAGAATACGACACCGCCATTCAGCAGCTCGCAAACTATTTAAAACAACACGATGGGCACCAGCTAAACAGTTGGGCGAGACTGCTACTGGGAGAAAGCTTAAATCAAAAGCAACGGTTCGTCGAAGCCCAAACAACTCTGGCACCAGTGCTCGCAGTCGCTCAGAAAGATGGCATTCTTGACGACGTAGAATTTGCGATTGCCGTCTCGCTTCAAGGACAAAACAAAGCTCCAGAAGCCACGGTCAAGTTTCAGAATCTTGTGAACCGCAAATCCAAACGATTTGAACACCGCAGCTTGGCTCGACTCGGCATGATGGCCTTTGCCGCCAAAGATTATGCAAAAGCAGCCACACTTTATGATCGCCTGATCAAAGATCACCCTCAAAAACCGGGAACGACCACAGCCACTCTGCAATCAGGAATCGCTTACTACCAACTTGGCAATTTCGAAGCTGCCATCCAGCGTTTTCAAAAAATCCCAGCAGACGATTCCGCCGCAGGATATGGCCAACTTTGGACGGGTCTTGCGTTCACTCAAACAAAACAAATCGAAAAAGCACGTCAGCTGTTTGCCAACGCTTTTCAAAACACGTCCGATCCCACGCTGTCAGCAGAACTCCTGTTTCGTCGAGCTGAATTAGAAATGCTGGACCAGCAGATGCCAGCTGCCATCGCGATGTTTAAGGATCTCACCGACCGCTGGCCAACCTGCCGTTATGTCAACCAAAGCCTCCTTAACATTGCCGACCTGCAGTTAGAACAAGGCAATCTGCCTGAAGCAACGGACGCCATTCAGCGATTACTGAAGGCCGATCCAGAAAAAGCGAATCACCCTGATCTGATGACAGTTCGAGGCCGTTTGTTGCTGAAACAAGATCGTCTTCCAGAAGCCATCAAACTTCTCACAGAAGCGGCAAATGCTCCGGCGGATTCCAAAGACCTCTCACACATTCGAACCTACCATCTTGTGCGAGCCCTGCACAAAGCAGGCAAGCATCAAGAAGTACTCGGCCAAGTGAAACGAGTGGCAGATGAACTCCAGCAGGAAACAGATTCCAACATCGCCGCCATGCTTTCCCTTGCCGCAATCAGCAGCTTAGAAATCAACGAAAATCAATCTGCTTTCAATTTTGCAGACCGCTTTATTCAATTGTCTCCGGATATCACCACACAAGCAGACGCTTTAACAGCTCGAGCCATCGCAGCCAGTCGCACCAATCAACTGAAGTCCGCACGCACAGACCTGAAAACTCTGGTCACAAATTTCAAATCAACACCTGCCACATGGATCGCCGTACTCCAGTCTGCAGAAGCCACATGGGCTGCCAAACAGTATGCCGAATCTGCCGAATTCTTTGACCTTGCAATTGGTAAAGAAACGACTCCACGGATTCAGCGCATGGCACTTTCAGGAGCAGGATGGAGCTACTTTCGACAAAACGATCAGGCCAAAGCGAAAGATCGGTTTCAACAACTTATCCAAAACCACCCCGCAGCAAACGAAACAACCGAAGGACGGTATGTTCTTGGGCGAATCCTTGTTGACGAAAAAAACCAAGAGGCTGCAGCCGAACAGTTCAAAGTTGTGTTCACAACTCTGAAAAGTTCTGTACCAGAAAATCAACAACCCGATGATGTCCGCTACCTGTTTTCCAGCGGACGTTATTATGCTCAGCTTCAAGGTCGACTGAACCAAATTGATCAAGCCAACGCAACATGGAAGGAGTTAGCCGGCCTGTTCGATCGGTCTCCGAAGCTGGATCAAATTTTAGACGAATGGGCCGTAGCAAATCTGCAAGCTGCCCGCTTCGATCAATCCGATCAAATCTATCGCACATTACTCGAACGCTTTCCCAACAGTCCCTTTGCTGGTCAAGCTCGATTGTCTTTAGCCGAAAGTCAAATGCAAGGCGACAACTTGCAACCAGCGTTGGCAGAATTTCAAGCCATTACTGCGAACCCAAACTATGCTCCTCGCGAAAAAGCGGCCGCTTTGTATCACATCGTTGATATCCAAGCAGCTCGCCAACAATGGGCCACCGTGCAGACCACGGCCAACCAATTTCTGCAGAACTATCCCAGCCACGATCGAGCGGCTGAAATTCAATTGCTATCTGCCGAAGCACTCGTGAATCAAAAACAGTACCAGCAAGCCGGCAGGCAGCTTGTCGCACTTCAGCAAGCCGTGCAAAATGGCGAGCTACCCAAGGCCGACTGGACAGGACGCATTTGGGTCCTCTTGGCCGAATCTGCGCTCGCAGAAAAACGTTATGACGAAATTGATCGCCTTGCCAACGACTTAGCCCAAAACCAACCCGCGTCCAAGTGGATGTTCCAAGCAAGGTTCCTGCAAGGACGACGCTGGAAAAGCCAAGCCCCACCCAACTTCGCTCGCGCTCGCCAGTACTTCGAAGAAGTGACATCCGATGAACAGGTCCAAGGCACCGAAACAGCTGCTCGTAGCCAGTTTTTGATCGCAGAAACTTACCTGCTGCAAGAAAACTTTGAAGATGCGGCTCGTGAATATCATCGAGTTCACTTGATTTACAACATTCCCGAATGGCAAGCCCGGTCACTTTTTCAAGCAGCAGCTTGCGAAGAACGTTTGAATAAAACAAACGAAGCAACTCGCAGCTATTCCGAATTGATTGCCGAATTCCCCAATCACAATCTCATTCCAAAAGCCAAAGAACGCCTTCAGGTTTTGAAAACAAACCCTCAATAGCACCACGTTGGCAGATTTCGCAAACACGGAACGCTTGCCTCATCACAAATTGAAGCAGTTGTTGACAGTCTTCAAATTCTAACCTGCTACACTTCGAATCGACTGACTGCGATGACACACCGGTTATTCTTTGGACCTAGCAACTTATGACGGATCTGCCTCAAAACTCAACAACGAAACGCCTCACTCGCCAAGCGGCTGCGGCCACACTTTGTGTTGGACTGATCTTGCTGCTCACCAATCGAATCAGCAATGCGCAGGAAACGACACCGCCGCCAACAACCACAGACTCAGCATTGCCCTCAACGACAGATCAAGCTGCTCCTCCAGAAAAATCGACTCAGCCTGCCATTCCGAAAACTCCCGAACAGGTCATTCGAGCAATCGGGCTACCCTTCGCTTTCATCTTTGCGGCAGCATCCATCGTCTCCGTTTTCTGCGCTGTCGAACGGCTGGTTTTACTTCGCCGGCGGCGAGTGATCCCACGAGCATTTTCGGATCGCTTTTTGCAACACCTTCGTTCTGGTCGCATGGACAAGGCTCATGCCATCGCAGTCTGCCAACAAGACAATAGCCCGATGGCAGACGTTTATCTGCATGGAGTTCGCAAGTGGGGCAAACCGAGCGTCGAAATCGAACAAGCCGTCATCGATGGTGGTGAACGTCAAATTAGTCAGCTCAAAAAACGCCTTCGAGTGCTCAATGGAGTCGCCACGCTGAGCCCTTTGGTCGGACTGCTCGGCACCGTGATCGGCATGATTCAAGCCTTCAATGACATCGCGGAAAGCAATGCCATGGGACAGGCCGAACAACTTGCTCGAGGCATCGCAATGGCTTTGCTAACAACAGCCGCTGGACTATTTATCGCGATCCCCGCTTTGGCCATCTACCTTTATCTGAGCGGTCGAATCGATGGCTTGGTTATGGAAATGGACCATTTGGGACAAGAGTTAGTCCACCTGATTTCTGGAGAAGCTCTTCGAGAACGCAACGATCTGAAAGCTCAAAAAACCAAATCTGACTGACGACTGATGCCCCAATAAGCGATTTGCTTCCCACAACAGTGAAACGATGTGCGATCAAACAAGCTTCACAAACACATTTCGCAAAGCAACTTACGACATGAACGGGCGATTCTGGCCGACACTGTTTCAATTCCAGTTGAAATGACTGTGAGCTCCATTTTATTGGGTTTTTCAAAACACACTGGGAAGTCATCGCGTTGGCGCGGTACCATTGCATTCTCGGCGTGATAGCGCCTCCTCCCTCCCCTCCCCCACCTCGCTAGGAAACCTACCATGAAAATGCTGTCTATCATCATTCCCGTGATGAACGAAGAAGAGAGCCTCAAACAACTTTGGGCCGAAATTGTTGCCGTGGCAGAAACAGCTGTGCCCGCCTTCGAAGTCATCTTTGTTGATGATGGTTCCACCGACGGGTCGTGGGATGTCATCAGCGAATTAACCGCCAGCGATCAACGAATCAGTGGCATTCGCTTTCGCAGAAACTTTGGGAAAGCAGCTGCGCTCACAGCCGCGATGAGAGCTGCTGATGGCGATCTCATTTTGATGATGGATGCCGACCTTCAGGATGACCCTGCTGAAATTCCGCAAATGCTGAAAGTTTTAGAAAGTGGACAAGACGTCGTGAATGGATGGAAGATTCGCCGACTTGATCCATGGCACAAAGTTTATCCCAGCAAAGTCTTTAACTGGCTGGTCAGCACCATGACAGGATTAACGCTACACGATCACAACTGCGGCTTAAAAATGTTTCGGTCCGATGTGGCCGCGGAAATCGAAATCTATGGAGAACTGCATCGGTTTATTCCCGTACTCGCGTTTGCGAGAGGATTCAAGGTCACCGAAATTCCCGTTCACCATCGCAGCCGACAACATGGCTATTCCAAGTACGGAGTCCGACGATTTATGAGAGGTCTGCTCGACCTACTCACAGTCACCTTTCTGATTAGCTTTGGCCGTCGCCCGCAACATGCTTTAGGGGCCGTCGGCCTCTTCTTCTTCGGAGTCGGCATGGCCGGACTCGGCTATCTCAGCATGCTCTGGGGCTTGATGAATGTCATTCCCGTCATGACTCCTGCTCCCATCGGCGACCGACCGCTGCTGGCGTATTCGATTGCTTCAACCTTACTTGGTGGACAGGCCATGTCGCTCGGATTGCTGGCAGAATTGGTTGTCGCTTACACGGGCAGCTCAAGAGACAGCTACAGTATTCAAGAACGAGTCGACCATGGCATCACGGACCAAGAAGGCACGGAATCCAACAAGGCAATTGTATAGCGTTCACAGCTTGCATGGCCTCACCAACTTTTCCAGCAAAGCCTGATGAGAATCTCATCAGGCTTTTTTTGTTTGCACAAATCAACGAGAGACCAAAAAGTCAGCAGTTCGTTCCAACCGCTCGGTCAGAAACCACCCCGTTTGATTACTCAGCAAAATTGGGATTCACTCGATAGATCCATTGAGTTCCCCAAGTGTTCACAGCTTGCATCAAAAATTCATTTCCATTCCACGAACGAATTTCCTTCTGCTGCTGATCAGAAAGCGATGCCCACTCTCCTGATGCCGTCGCATTTCCGGGCAACAAAACTCCACGATCGACCAAGACATGAAAGCGTTCTGGATTCACATAGGACGTGTAACCATAGGTGAGTCGATAACGAAGGATTTCAAGCCAGTTGACATACACATGAGTCACCCCTACTGAAATCAGCCGGGTGTGAATTTCCTTCATTGGCTTCATCGGCAAATCACCAGACCGCGAAGTCCCAGCAAGCACATCGTCTTCTGCGCATGTCCACGATTGAAAAATGCTTTCATCAAACACGGTGTTGTAGATCGTATCAAACCGGCAATCAAAAACTTCGGCTTCTCCCACCATCAAAACGCGTGAATCATCTGGCAAAGCAGCATTCAAATATCTGAAATCGGCTCGCACGACTTGTTCAGACGCAGCATTTAATTCTGTCAGGCCCACATGAAAACCAACATAATTTGTTCGACACAAGCCGTAGTGAAACACACAACTGATCCCAACCACCACAACGACAAAGTATCGCCAAATCCGTGACTCACTGGCCACCCAAACCCCCGACGCCAGAACAGCCATCACTGGAATAATGGGTACCCAAAACCGATCGATACGATGAGTTAACAACCACCACGATCCGAGTAACCATGCAGCATGCCCCGCCAGCCAGCGAATGTCTGGTCGTCTCCACAACATCAGAACTCCCGGAATTGCCAAGGCAAATAGCAGTCCATTTTGCCAGTCATTGCGTAGCGCGACGTCTTTCAGATGGAGGGGAATCGCGGCGAAGTTGTGGTCAGAAGCACTGTGAGCTGCCTTCCACTTTTGATCAAGAGATTCATCCCAATCTGTTCCACCAAACACAGACCACACCAATGGATAAATCGGATTGCCCGTGTCGTGAACATTGCGCGCCAACCATGGCCCCACAGCAAGAAACACACCCAGTGAATAAATGCCAACTGCTAAAGCAACGTCGGTCTTCTGTGACGACTTAGCATGCGAATCTTTCGCAAGCACAGTTCGCCAAAGACTCCAAAGCAGAAAACCACCCACAGGAATCACCACCGAAACGATTCCTGGATACTTAGATGCCATCGCGCTGCCAGCCAAGAATCCGATCACGGCAATCAACGGAAGCCGACCACTGCGAAAATTGGAATCCAGTAATCGCAAAGCTAATAGCACGGCGGCAATCAAATAAAATGTAATGGCGGATTCTGCGTAGGCGATGATTGAAATTCGCGTCAGCCACGGAGTTGAAATCGCAATCAATGCGGCCAACAAGCCTGCTTGACGCCCAAAATTTCGGGCAGCAATCGCATAAACGGCAACGACAGACAAAAACGAAAATGCTCCCAAAGTCGCTTTGCCAGAAATCGCTCCGCTCCAAGGATCATCATCAATCACCATCGCCAACAGGCTGAGCATTTCGCTTAAAAACGGAAAGCTGGTGTAGACATTATGAGACAACAATTGGATCTGTCCCGCTTGCCACCACTGTCTTGGACCATGCAAATGATACTCGCGAACGTCGAAATCGTATGCCGGAGTAAACGTGCCCAAAAACATGTGCAATCCAAAAGCGACGATGCCAGTGCACAACAACCAGTCAATCACACCAAAGCTCTTGTGCAACTTTTTCCCAGACACTGTCTGCGTATTGGGAGATTGTGATTCGCCAAGACGAACTTGCCGTCCCGCTTTTGCTTGCCAAAAAGAAAACGTCAGCGATGCCACCCCCAGCACATAGCCAGGCATCAGCAACAGTGCCTGATTGAACTGCCCCATGATTCCACAAAGCAGCACCAGCAATGAAAGCAAAGACAGTCCGATTCCGCCATCGATTACCAGACATTCGGATCGCCGCAACCGTAGCCCACGAAGAAGTAACGTTCGAGCAAATCTTCCCATTCCCAAAGCGCTCAACCAAATCATCAAGGCCGTCATCGCATGAGGAACACGCTGCCCTATGTTGGACCACGACGCTTGCTGACTAGACCATGAGTAGTCCAAGGGATTCAACAAGGAAAAGGGATCCGACACAATGACAGACCAAATACTCAATCGGTCAAGCGGATCTTCAGCGGTCGAATTATTGGGCAGCGGCTGAAGGAAAAACACCCACAGAAAACCAATGATCCAAACCGCTGCAAAAGCCAGCTTCCAGCTTGGCACAACCTGATGCAGATCGCCCTTGCCAATATCTTTCAGATCATCAACGGTCAATTGTTGCTTGGAAGCCATACCACAGAACCAGTAGATCAATTGATAAAAAACGAAATCATCCGACGAAAGAAAGCTGCCTCTCAGAGAGGCTTGAATGCAAATAAGCCAATAAGACAGGTGTCTTATTGGCTTATACGTTGAATGATCAAGAAATCGTAGACTCAATTGCGATTTGATTTCAATGCATTTCAAACGGCAGAATCAAGGTGATACCTGCCGTCTTCGGACGATGTCCTTATTTTCTTATCTTGCCGAACAGTCGAGCCATCAAACCTCGAGCAGGTTTTGAACCTTCAACGTTTGCCCCTTCAAGGACATAGTCTGCGGGCTCCAAAGCAGGCACGGGAGGTGGGATCACAGCATCAGTGGAAGACACACTTCGCTGACGAACAGCGTCTCCCTTGATTGAACTTGGCTTTTTAACAACAGGTGAAGACACAGGAAGAACTTTCAGCGACGCAGTTGTTTTGTGCTGAGTCGTCAGTTGTGATTCTTCCGGTAGCAAGATCAGTTCGGGAATATCAGATCCGTCATCGGCTTGAGAATGAATTGCAGGGGGTGACAGAGGCGGTTGAAGTTGAGACTCTGTTTGTGTTGGGTGAGCCTGAGTGGCAGTAGAGCAGCAGACTCCATCTACAATTCGATAGCCAGCAAGTCTTAACGCTTGCTCAGTTTGACGGCGAACGGCCCAATCACAATCTGCCAAAGCACACTGCAAAGCCTGAATCACAGGTGGCCCAACGCACACTCGATTACGACGAATCTGATCACCAATTTCGTCAGCCGCTTTTTCACGCACGCTTTCATCACTATCGTTTAAAGCATGAATAAAGGCGTTCATGATCTCTGGATGACAAACACAATCAAAGTGATCACCCAAACGATGGACGGCTCTACGGCGAATCTTAGCGTAGCAACCTGTCATCGACTGATGGATCAGTTGAGCAATCACTTTGCAGTCTTCGTCGGAATAGCAGGCTGCTCCACTGCCACACCCATCACCACAATTGCCGTCGACACTGCACCCCACAGCTGCAGCACAGCTTGGTTCAATACAGCAAGGCGTTTTGGAACAGCAACCAGAAGATTCAGAGGGACAGAAAAGTTCGGGAGCCGAACAATCACTTTCCAAGCAGGCGGTTGGAGCACAGCACGAAGCTGGCCCACATGCGTCTTCACCGCAACACTTTGCCGCTGAAACACGACGTTGGTGATTAAAGATCGTCGTACACGATGGGCGAGCAATCACAGGTTTGCATGCGGACTTGGGACATCCGTCACCACAGCCCTTATCATGGGATTGGAACAAACCTGCTGACGCAAAATCAGCAAACAATAAAATCAATAACACAGACAGCGTGGATTTCATGACTCAAATCTCCAGACAGCATCGCTCGACCGACGCACAAATTTCCACCAAGCAAACCCGCGTGCAAAACGCTCAAATCACAGAAATGGAATTGCTGTTGGTGAAGAGTGCTTGAAGCAAAATGGATTGTGGCGTGAAGCCACCAAGTTCCGATCTGCAGGAAGCTATCGACGAGTCAGATTTGACTGCTTGAGCCAGTTGTACATGAATGCGCAAAGGGAATTTCTGCCCCTGATGTCCGAATTAGGTAGGCTGTACCGACTACGAAAAAACGATGGCCTAATTCCACACACAAAAGCCATTCTGCCGTTCCGATTAGGCAAGCTGCGAAGCTCATAGCCTCTGAAGGCGTTGTGTTTCCTATGCCAATATTCAGGGCAAACACAGATCGCAGTGATTGAAACGAGCGACTACTAGCTAGCACGAGCGACCACGAGCCAGCATGGTCTCGCAAAACGGTTCCCAAAAGAAACGGCTTACCCGATCGACAGCCAGACAAAGCTTGTCGCCACAGCAAAGT
>CAYTUE010000002.1:44507-51822 GCA_964441085.1 uncultured Planctomycetaceae bacterium | reverse complement strand
CGCCACAGCAAAGTCAGCATCACAGCAAAGTCAGCGGTACAGGAGATCTCGTTGTGGATGCCTGCTTGGTGATCACCAAAACGCGGGCCTTCAAATTCAGCTGCGACGGAAGTCTAGGCTTCTTTGAGGCAGTCAATTCCCATGTAAATGGTAATGCCAGACGCTAGTAAAAACAGAATATCATACGTCGTCTGACCGCCGAAAGGCGCGCCAAAAACCAGATCGGCGAGACACGCCGCAGCAATCAATCCTGCAATTCCTAGTGACGCGTAAACCACGTTTAGGGTCAGCCCCGACATAAATACGACCTGTTTCGGTAAAGAAAAGACAGCGACAAGTGGCCAAAGTATAGGACTTTTTTGTATCCGGATGCCAGCAGGAAAGCCAACCGAAGTCGGAAAGCTGATGTTCGCGTCATGGAAGTCGCATTATGCGGACTCTCAGTGGATCTCTGCACCCAACAACGGCCAAAAAAACGGGAAATCATGCGGCATTCTGTTGAGGCTGGCGTTTCGGCAGCTTCACCACGAAAGTACTGCCCAGACCTCGCCCCTCACTCATTGGGTCGATGGTTCCGTGATGTTCTTCCACAATCCCATGCACAATGCTCAGTCCCAACCCGGTGCCCTTGCCTACTTCTTTTGTTGTGAAAAACGGGTCAAACAGACGCTCTTTCTCTTCAGGCGTCATTCCTTGGCCGTTATCGGTCACTCGAATCACGGCCCAGTCCGTACGGTCTTGAAGCGTCACTTCAACTCGCCCCTGTTCGCCTGTTGCTTGTAAAGCATTCACCACCAGATTCAAAATCACCTGTTTGATTCGAGACGCATTGATTTCAACCATCAGCGGACAATTTTCGTCGAAGATCAAATCATGACCAGCGTACTTCTTCAACGGACGAATCATGGTGACCACCTCACGGATCACTCGCGTAATGTCGTCTCGACGAGTTTCAGGGATGGCAGATTCCGACTTTCCTGAAGTGTCATCTCGAGCAAAACTAAGGAGCTTTTGAGTAATTTCTCCACAGCGGCGCGATTCATTTTGAATCATTCCTAACCGCTCAAAAATTTCTTTCACCTGATCATCATCGTGGTCTTCCAACTGATCATACAGCCGCATTTGAATTGACTCGGCACTCATCCCAATCGACTGCAACGGGCTGTTTAATTCGTGAGCCATGCCAGCGGCCAGAAACCCAACCCCAACAAGACGTCCCTTGCGTTCAAGTTGAGCCAACTGTTCTCGGACTTGGCTGTTCTGATCTTCTTGAGATTCTTGAAAGCGGTTGGCCATGCGATTGAAATTTGCGACCAAACGATGAAATTCATCCTTCCAACGACAAACTTCCGGTAAGCGATAGTCGAAGTCACCATTGGCGACTCGAGATGCTCCTTTCGAAATTTCTCGCAACGGAATCGAGACCCAATAAAACGCACAGAACAGTGTGACTGAAAATGTGACCAACGCAATTCCAATGATGATGTAAACCCATCTCAGAAATGCTTCTGATTGCTGAGCTTCTTGTTTCAGAGGTCTCACCACATGCAGTTCCTTGTCGTACGCCGGAATCACTCTGACATGATTCACAATGCGAGCAATCAAACCTTGAACCTGAAGGCTTAAATTGGACAGCAGATGAAACCGATCGGCTTGGCTGTAATGAGCGGGGAAATTGATTTGGTCTGCCTTGCCATCAAGAGCCTTCAAGTATTTTCGCACGGACGTCATGCTGGCAAATAACACATCATGGCGCCCCCCAAACCCCAAGGATCTTCGACGAGGATCTCGACGGCTTTCGTCGCAACGAATCCAAAATTCGTCTGCCGCGTCTTTCGCCTTCTTGATCTGCTGCTTCACAGACTGACGAATCCGGCTCACAACCGCATCGTCTGTTAAATTCACCTGCTCAGACGGAGGCTCGGGATCGATCACTTGGATCAAGGGCAATATAATTAAGTCTGTGTGCTGCAGCACTTGAGTCTTATCGGGGCTATTGAGGACAGTGTCGTCCAAAGCCTCCAATGCAGACTGGTGCCGAAGCAGCCCCCAACAAGCAGCCGCAGCCACGACACAAAACAGCAAAAATGAAATGCTGAAGCCAGTGACTAAACGGCGTCGGATGGTGTTAAACAGAAACACGCAAACCTCCATGTTTACGCAGCGAGAAAAAGTTTCCCGAAGCAAACTGAAACGGTGATGGCGACACACAACTGTCAAAACAAACCATCAGATGCTCAGCGGTGGTCAGAAGTTTAAAGAGCGAGCAAACTTCGCGGTAGACGAAATCGGCAGTTTTTGCCTGTTGGATAATTTGCAAGTAAAAACATGGGCAAAAACACGTGTCGACAAGCTCTTTCGCTGAGAAATGACTTCTGCAGACAGCCAACTACGAAGAACGCCGAGACGACGCGTAAAGCTCTTTCATCAACGCATCAACTGATTTTGCTCGCAAACTTAAGCATTCAGCCAATTGATCTGCTCGCTTCGCCGCAACCGCTCGACGATCAAGGTCTTCCAATGCGGAGAAATCTGATTTCCACCCATTGTCTCGAGCAGCCTGAGTCAACTCGCTTTGAGCAGCCGCTAAAAATTCCAGCAATGGGTCCGTTAACGTTGCAGTTGTTTTTCGATATGGCGAAGTGGCTGCCAGCCGATTTGATTCCTGAACAGCCGTTCGTCTCATTCTCGATTTTGACTTGGAATCTCCAACATCCTCTTCCGCCGTGCTGGTTCCTGTCAACATCATGAATCGCAGAAACCCAATCAAAACGGCTGGACAAATTAAGCCCAACCCGACTGCGATCTGTTTAAAAACCAAAGCCGCTAAGCCCACAAGAGCCATCACAAGAAAGAGCCATAAAGACAACTGACTCAGCAATGATCGCCAGTAACGTCGTCGAGCGGCTTTCGACTTCGGTGTCGCTGATATTTGAGCAATTTGGGCAGGAGTCGCCTCCATTGACTGAGCCATATTTTCAACATGCACCACAATCACGGTGACATTGTCTGCTCCCCCTCGGCAATTTGCTAAGTCGACGAGAAGCCGAGAAGCCTGCTGAGGCTTTAAGTCCGACGTGATTGCACCGATTTCTTCATCAGTGACATGCCCTGTGAGCCCATCGGAACAAATCACGAAGCGGTCACCCGAAGTAATCGGAAAAGGGCCTTCCACATCAACATCGACTGCGGGGTCTGGACCAAGACATCGAGTAATCACGTTTCGAGGATGCAGCCCGTCGACGGTATCCATCGTCGCTCGCCCCTGACGAATCATCTCCCACTGCAAACTGTGATCGAATGTCAGCTGTTCGATCTCATGATCCCGCACTCTGTAAACTCGACTGTCTCCTACATTCCCCGTGTAAGCACCCTGAGGACTCAGCACCAAAGCTGAACATGTTGTCCCCATATCGGCAAACTCAGGGTTCTCTCGAGCCTTGTCATGAATTGCTTGGTTGGCCGCCACAATCGCCTGAGACAAACGCTCGGGAATACTGTCGGCATCGCATTTGTGGTATGCCTGAGGCAAAGCATCGGCAGCAATCCGGCTGGCTAAGTCACCTACACTGTGACCACCCATTCCATCAGCAACAGCAAATAAATGGCCACAAACTTCCCATTCATCCTGCTCCCGGCACAAGCGAGTCGCAAGGGAGTCCTGGTTCCCCGCCCGACGCATACCGACGTCTGTTCGAGAAGCATATTGAACCAGAGGTTGAGAAGTCATGAACACATTGCGAAAAGCAATCCCTTATCTATCTTTCGATTGACTAAGGAATGGGAATTGCCCTACGTAAGAAATGGAAGCCATCAACGGACGGCAAACAAAAAAAATTGACGCAAGCGTTGTTGTTACAACGTTTTTGGAAGTTTAGTTCGAAAGTACGGCAAAGCAATTCACCCAGCCCATTCCACGAGCCCAACTTCTCCTTTTCCCAAAACGGCAGCTTGTCAACATGACCGATTTGGCAAAGAAATTCAGCGAATCACTCCTTCAACATCCACACAGTCTTTCTCAAAAAAAACTGCCAATACTAACCAGCGGCCACTTGCGTTTCCAACAATCCAAAGGACTCAAAACCCAGAAACACAATGCCTGCGCCGCAAAAAAACAGACCAAAACAAGTGAAAACCCACGCAAAACTGGTCTTGGGGCAAATTGACAAAATCGGATATTCTATGGTTAAGAATCAGCCACTCTTCGTCAATACTCGCCCACCTTGTGTACCTCCATGCGTCTCACTTCGATCACCATTCTGTTGTCCAGTTTGCTGTTGACCGGCTGTGTGCATCGTCGTGTGACCATTAACTCAAATCCGCAAGGGGCACTGGTTCGAATTGATGGCGAAGAAATTGGCTTTACACCAGCCAGCGTCGACTTCACATGGTATGGAACTCGAGAAGTCCAACTCCTGAAGGATGGCTTTGAAACGGAAACTCGACTCGTCGATATTTCAGCTCCTTGGTATCAAAAATTTCCGTTGGACTTCATCAGCGATAATTTTTTGGGCCACCACACAACGGATCGCCATCGCTACGACGTCCAGCTTCGCCCCAAACAACAGGCTAATTCTGGCAACGTGATTGAACGAGGCAACGCACTACGCAGCGAAGCCGTTCATGGACTCTAAGCAGGTCACCGCACTGCCCGCCTAGAGTCACAAAACACATCGGGGAAACACGGCAAGCAACCGTCACCCCAATTTGCTCAACGCCGCCAACCGTTCGTTGCCCAACGGTCGTTGGCCAACCATTAAGTAGTCACCAAGTGGTATCCTATTGTCGTAAACGGTCAATGGCGTTGGCGGCCGCTCTCGGATCGACGTGATAGTCGTTAAACACAACTTTGCCCTGCTTGTCGATCATGATCACCCAAGGTGTTCCACCTGTGCGGTAAGCTCGCATAATTTCGGGCGTACCAGAATCTCCTTTGCTTTGCCCAAAAGGAATCTTCAAATCATAGCGTTTGGACATTTCCTGCAGCTTGTCGGGCGTATTGGTCCCATAACCTTCGAATGTTGTTTGAATGGCAACAAACTGGACATCTTTTTGACCTCGATATTTTTCTTCCAGAGCTTTCAAGGTTGGAAACCCACTGCGATGACAGCCCGGACACCACGACTGAAAGAAATACAAATAGGTCACTTTGCCTTTCACATCTTCGATATCAAAAGACGTTTTCCCCGCTGGCAGCCCAATCCATTTTGAAGTTTCCCACTGAGGTGCCTGCTGACCAACAATGCCCCGCTTGGGTTGAGCTTTAACGGGCGGATTAACCGTCCCAGACTGACCCAATGCCTGACGACTCACTGATGGCATCAATGTGATAGCGACAGCGAACGTCAGTAAAAAGAAAAGTCTTGTTGAAGAGTGGCGAACAGTCTGAATATTCATTTGTGATTCCTACCTTGAAGTCTGCATTCAACAAACGTCTACAACAACGATGGGTGATTGCATTCATGCCGAAACCTTCGCTGGCTCGGCCATTATTCGATCCATCGATGTGACGGTGCTTAGCTGAAATGTCTTACACAAACGTTCGAAAACAGGACTTCACGTACGCTGAAAACGAACGATTCTCACAACACCATCAAAGTCACACGTGGACAGTTGGTGTTCAATCATCGCAAAGACATCGTCAGCCGAACCGCCTCCTGTTCCCGCACCAATCAAAGGCAAGGCAAGGGAATGAAAATTGTGTTCAGCCGCAAGCGCCAAGGCGTTGCGAACCGAATCACGAATGGACCGTTCCGACGAACGCCACCACATACTGATACCAGCAACATGGATAATCGCTTGAAAGGGAAGTTTTCCAGCGCCGGTCAGCACTGCGCCACCAAGCGGTATGGGACCAAGCTTGCCGAGTTCTCGAAACACGGCGTAGCCACCACGTTTTTTGATCGCCCCAGAAACTCCCTGTGGTAGTAACAACCACCATGGAATGATGTTGCGATTCCAAGCATTCACAATGACGTCAACGTCTTGGTCTAAAAGGTCGCCATCTACGGTTTGCAACTGCATTGATCTGTGGCACACAATAAAGGTGAAATGTTCTGTCAGTCATCTCAGCTCAAGTATGTCACATCCTTCTGTTTGACTCAATTTGAAAAGTCATCACATCAGTCGGCGCAAAGCAAGTCACTGACTGACTGGGCAGGACTACTGCCGAAAACCAACTGGCTTGATGTCGCCCGTCTTTTCACCATCACTGCCTCGAACCACTCCACGAATCCCCAGCAGTTCTGGATGGCGAGCCACTTTGTCGCTAAAGATCTGTAGGTCTGCAACAACAGGTTTTAAATTCTGTAACAAAATCGACAACGACGCAGACGTGTTGTCCAAATTTCTGTACAGAGAACCATCTGTCAGCAACCGACGAACGGTTCCATCATTCTGATTCATCAACGTTGAAACAGCAGACAGATCTTTTGTGATTGTTTCGATATAAGTCAACGATTGATTTAAACGAGCCACAATTTGAGGACTTTGAGCCGCCAAGGGAGCAGTCGCCGTATTTAAATTTTGAGCCGTCGCACCAACCTGCTGCATCACTCGATCCACCGTATGAACAGTCTGGCGAGTTTCATTGAGCAAATTGGGTAAGGCTGTCAGAGTATCATTCAGGCTTTTTTGATAACGAGGGTCTTTCAACAGTGAACCAGCAGCAGCTAATGTTGATTCGGTTGTCTTCATTGTGCTGGTAAATTGTTCAAGAGCCACTGCTGCTCGCTGCATGGTGTTCACACCATCAGGGCCTTCAGCTTCCATCATGCGATTTAAATTATTGGCAAGTCGAGACCATTCATTGCCCGTATTTTCAAAGGAACTTAAAGTTGCTGCGAGACGATCTTCCATGCGTCCCATGACTTCCATGGGATTCGCGGCGGGACGTCCCATCAGTCGGTCTCCCGCCTTGATGGCTTCCCCTGCTTGACCAGGCAAAATGTTTAAAGCACCATCGCCTAAAAGCGAAGTGGAAGCCTGCGCAACTGAATCATTCCGAAATGTGTACTTCGGCTCAATCAAAGCAGTCAACAATACGCCTCGTCCTTCTGCCACCAGTTCCAATGACTTCACATGTCCAATTTGAATTCCGCTCATTCGAACCGGAGTTTCTGGATGAATCCCATCAGCAGTTGGCAACAAGATTTGAATTTCCGTTCCCGTTTTCAGTTGATTGCCCAGATCACCAAAGCGAAACACCATGACGACAACTGCACCAATCGCAGCAATCGCAAACAGTCCGACTCGAAATTCTTGTTGTCGTTCTTCCATGACTGACACTTCTCTATCGACATGACTGACAGGTTGA
>CAYTUE010000002.1:41294-44407 GCA_964441085.1 uncultured Planctomycetaceae bacterium | reverse complement strand
GGCGATATCAATCACCTGATCGTGACAATGTTCGTTAAAGCAAGCTAATACGTTAAGCGGCAGCTCCCGGTTGAAATTCGTCTCCAATATATTCCTTCACTCGCTGACTTTGACTGACAACCAGTTCGCTCACGGTTCCATCAAAGATCACCTGCGATTCGTCATCTTCAAGTTTGTAGCGAGGATACAACATCACCACACGATCACTCACACGTTGAACGGTACGAAAGTCGTGAGTCACAATGATTCCTGTGACTCCTCGAGCATCACGGACTGACAAAATCAAATCGTCAATCCGCCGACTGTTAACAGGGTCCAGCCCCGTTGTTGGCTCATCATAAAACATAACATCGGGGCTCAGTGCCAAGGCCCGAGCCAATCCGACTCGCTTCTGCATTCCTCCGGAAATTTCCGAAGGGCGTTTGGTCACGATGTCTGAATTCAGTCCCACTTCTTGAAGCCGATCCAACACGTTTTCGCGAATTGCTTTCTCGTTGGTTTCTCCGGATTGCCTGATTCCGAATGCCACGTTTTCAAACACTGTCAGGCTATCAAACAAGGCGGCTCCCTGAAACAAGTAGCCCAGCCGAAAACGTTCTTGCCTTCGCTCACGATCCGACATTTCGTCGACGCTCTTGCCAAACCACTTCAGTGCTCCAGATGTCGGTCGTAGCAATTGCATCATGACTTTCATCGTCACCGATTTTCCACATCCACTTTCGCCAACAAACGCGACTGTTTCTCCATCAGAAATTTCCAAGCTCAAATCCCACAGAACTTTTTGAGTTCCAAAAACACAACGAATGGAATCCAATTCAATAGCTGGTGTTGTCGGCATTTTAGATGCCTCCAACAGCAAGAGAAACAGCATGAGGATAGATCAACGCATAGCTGGTGTTCAGCAGCACAGTGAGTAAAAAATCGATCCCCAAGATCGCAATGAAAGACAAGACGAAAGCCTGAGTTGCCGCGCGACCGACTCCTTCGGCCCCTGCCCCACAATGAAACCCTTGACGACAGGCAATCACGGCAATCGCACAACCAAAGAAAACGCTTTTGACCAACCCGGCCATCACATCCCATGCTGTAACAAAGTCTGCCGTGTACATCCAATACTGATAACTGTTGACCCCAAGTACCTGCCAGCTAAACAGCCAACCGGAGAGAATTCCAACCGAATCAGCAACTGCTGTCAGCAGTGGAATTAAAGCCACACAGGCCAGAAATCGAGGAGCCGCAAGGTAACGCACAGGATCAGCCCCCAAGGCACTCATCGCATGAATCTGTTCGGTCACTTTCATCGTGCCAAGTTCTGCTGCCATGGCAGATCCAACTCGCCCAGCCAACATCGTGGCCGCTAGCACAGGGCCGAGTTCCGTCACCAAAGTCATCGTAATGATGGCTCCCAGACGAGACTCCATGTGCATCATTTTAAATTGAGTATACGTTTGCACAGCCATGACCATGCCGATAAATGATCCTGTGATCATGACAACAGGAACACTTCGAATTCCGACCTCATACAAAATCGGTACCAGAACATGTCTTTTGGGCAACCCTGCAAAAAGCGCACGCAGAGTTGAAACACCAAAGATCGCGATGCTTCCCAAGATGGCGGGAAACTGAATCAATCGGTTACCAAGACGAGCAATCGGGTTGTAAAAAGGAATCGATGTCATAACCGCAGCGTCCTTGCTGCTTTTGCGATTGAAGTCTGGCTTTACTGAAACCACAGGTCATTTGCTTGAATTGGAGTCAGTTGGCACGGCCAATTACTCTATCTCCCATCAGTTTGTGGTTCTGGCATTGTATTTCAGATGGCAGTTCGGCGGCGAGAGCAATTTCGAAACGTTCACTTATCTCAGCTGGCCCAAAGCGGTCCGTAAATCTGCCGTTCGGCGTGAGTGTGTTTCAAAACGCAAATCAAAGTGACAGACAGGGAACCAATTTTAGGCGAAATCAAGCATTTTCACGGCCTAAAGCCGATTCACTCACCTCAAACACAGGGGCTCAACCTGAAACCACCTGCATGACCCAACTGAATAACCCACAACACATGCCTTACTACCCACTAGGAAGTACAAACGTGAGTCACATCGCACATTTAACGACATGTCACGATGCGTCTTTTACGTTTCGGTCGAATCTTCCCACGGCGCCGTTGACAACAGTTGTCCAAAACTGTCAGGGTAGGAAACTTGGCGACTTTAAATGATTTTTAACAGCCGCTTCCCCCCTCCCCCCGCTACTCCACCTATCCTCACGCAAAAGCGGCTGCTAGATGAATCCACTGAGAAAGTCTTTTCACCCAGCAACTCTTGTTGTCATCGTGCTGTGCTTCGCAACAATCTGCCAGCATTCTGCTGCTCAACAGCAAGCTGACGATCCAAAGGCAACAGCATCTGATAAGCAAAAATCGCCCGATAAAAAGTCATCGAGCAAGCCATCTTCTGACAAGAAGGCACCTGAAAAAAAACCAAAGGCCACTCAAAAGATCACAGCCATCACGGGCGTAAAAGTGATTACAATGAGTGCTGCGGGGACTCTTGAAAATGCAACGATCCTGATTGAAGGTCAGCAAATCAAGGCCGTGGGAACTGATGTCAAGGTTCCAAAGCACGCAACTACCATTGTTGCCAATGGAATGACAGTCACACCTGGACTGATCGATTGCCGTAGCAGCTTATGGCTAGCAAGCGATTCGGTTTCAGCGTCAGCAAGTAACGGCGGTTTAAACGCGTTGGATGCTGTCGATCCATTTTCGGATTCTTGGCAAGAAGTTGCCAGCCAAGGAATCACGACGGTGTGCATGGGCCCCAAAGGTTCGCTGGGAGGCCAAAGCGTGGTTCTTCGAGTCGCACCTGCGACGTCGACTGAGGAACTTCTGATCAAAGCCAAAGCATCCATGCAGGGGGCGATTGGTTTATCAGGATCAACTGGGAATTCCAAAGATCGCTATGCAAGGTATGAAGCAGTCAAGAAAACTCTGACCGCAGCCAAGGCGTACAAAGAAAGCTGGGACAAATACAACGAAGCCGTCAAAAAGGCAAAGAAAGTAGAAAAAACAAAACCGACGTCAAAGAAAACAACAAAGCCAGCCACCACACCAAAGA
>CAYTUE010000002.1:29933-41194 GCA_964441085.1 uncultured Planctomycetaceae bacterium | reverse complement strand
CCACACCAAAGAAAACGACGCCTCCCAAAAAGCCAAAGAAAGACCCGCTCAAAGACATCCTCGTCCAAGTTCTCAACAAAGAACTACCGCTTCGCATTGAAGCTCATCGATCAGATGACATCGCTCACGCCATGCAACTGGCCAAAGACTTCGATCTCACGGTCACTTTCGAAGGTGTCAGCCACGCTGGTCGGCAATGGAAAACGCTGAAAGAAAAACACCCTGCTTTGGTTGTGGGTCCATTCAGTCATTTCGAATCCGTTCCCACCTACGCCAACTCCAAAAAAGATCGGTACGATGCATTAACCGACTACGACGGCTTAATGGCAATCGCCACGTTTTCAACAGATTCTCGAGCCTCTCGATTTCTACGATTTCAAGCTGCCGCCGCAATTCGCCGTGGAATTCCGTCTGACGTTGCCTTGAAAGCAATCACCATCAATGCAGCTCAAATCCTTGGAATAGACGACCAAATTGGTTCAATCGAAAAAGGCAAACTGGCAGACTTAGTGGTCACATCAAGCAACCCGGTCAACCCCGCCGCAGCCGTCATGCTCACGATGTCTCATGGCGAAATCGTTTACCGCAACGACAGTCTCAAACCAGCCACAGATGCTCGTTTTGCAGACGCCATCACATTCGATTCCGACCTTCCCAATAGCTTTGCACTCAGCAGCGATCGAGTTCTTTACCCAAACGGTCAATTGGCTCCGGGAACTGTACTGGTTAAGGCGGGTAAGATTGTTGCTGTTCGAAAAAGCAAGCCAAAGGCAAGCAAATTTCAGGTGATTGACGTCGGCTCCGCTGTCGTTACGCCAGGCTTGATTGTCAGCCATTTTTCTGAAGTCAGCGTCAAAGCAACAAATGCCGTCACTGCACAGATTCAAGCAATTGATGCTTTGCCACCCAAGAGTCAGACTCTGCGAGATCTGAGTCAACAAGGCTTCACAACCGTGATGTATGCACCTGGTTCTGAAAGCGTTGTCGCTGGACAAATTGGGAGTGTTCGGATTCATGGTGACCCACAGGTGCTGAGCCAAAAGAATGGTCCTGTTCTGCCAGCATCCAAATTTGTTTTATCTAATCGTTCTCGAAGTAGTACTCGCTTTCCCGTCTCGCTATCGGGCCAACTAAGCCTGATTCGGCAGTACTTTGCTGGTTCGGCATTTGAATCCAACATGTACCTTCCCCGTGCCGCCAAGAAGCTGCTGGAAGATCAACAGATTCAGCTTTTAGAATCTTTAAAGAACCAATCAAAGGTGGCCATCATTGAAGCATCGGTAGCGGCTGAAATTGAAGCAGCGATCAAGGTCACCGAACAATTTGATTTACAGACATTGATTCTGCATCCACACGACCCCATTGGATCGTTGGAGCAACTCAAGAAACAAAAAATCGGAATGATTGCTCGAACAGCTTTAGTATCTGATCACGACTGGTATGCAAAAGACATGGCGACTGCCGCAAACGCGGGTGTGAAAGTACTGGTTTCCGGAAACGACGCGACTGAACTTCGCCAAACTCTGGCAACATTCGTCAACGCAGGGATGACTCACGACGCCGCTTTGCGAGCAATCACCAGTGATGCCGCAGCAAGCTTTGGGCTAAAAAGAGTGGGCCGCCTCGCTAAAGGAGCCTTCGCTGACATCGTAATTTGGGATGAATCACCATTGAACCTTTCTGCTCGACCTATCCACGTGATCGTTGGTGGTCGCCTAACGAAAGATCTAAAATGAAGACAACATCGTGGGCGATGATCTTCATCGCAATCCCTGTCATCGCACTCACAGTCATCGCAATCGGACCAACATCCAATGCGCAAGACACTGTGCTCATCCAAGCTGCTTCTGTGCATCTCGGCAATGGCGACGTTCTCAGCCCTGCCCAGGTTCTGGTGCGAGACGGAAAGATCGAACGCATTGCTGAAAAGGTTGCCGTCAAAAATGCCCAGGTCATCAAAGTTCAGCACTTGATTCCCGGATTGATCGATGCGGCTGCACGAACAGGGATCAGCCAGCTTGACAAAGAACGCACCAAAGAAATCACTCCCGAACTTTCAACGGCAGCCATTGTTGATTGGACTGACAGACGATTTACAGAACACCTTTCCAGCGGAACCACAACGCTGCATTTGATTCCGGGAACAGACAATGTCGTCTCTGGACTCGCCAGCATTGCAAAAACCAGTGGACCACCGGAAGGCCGAATGGTCAGCAACCAAACGGGGCTCACCATTTCAATGTGCAGCGACCCAGCTTCGGGCAACCGTGCTCGATCTCGACCAGACAGCATCTACATTCGGCAACCTACAAATCGCATGGGAGTCGTGTGGATGTTAAGAGCCACCTTTCATGCATCTCAAGCTGGTAAAAACAAATCAACATCAATCAAAGCTGCATTGGCTGGCGATCTCCCCGTCTTTTCGGTGAGTCGTACCCAGTATGACATTCAAGCACTTTTGACCTTAGCAGATGAGTTTTCGTTCGCTCCCATTGTGATTGGCGGACAAGAAGCGTGGCAAGTGACTGCTGAACTTGCTGAACGCAAAATTCCCGTCATCCTGCAACCAACCACACCCGGTTCGTCCAAAGGCACCGAAGGAACTCGAATCAGCGCTGCCATGGCAGCAAAGCTCAACAAAGCGGGCGTACCATTCTGTCTTTCCGGAGGCGATCTGCTGAACCAAGCTCGTTTTGCTGTCCGTTATGGATTGCCGAAAGCTGATGCTCTAAAAGCAATCACAGCTAGCCCGGCTAGCATTCTTAAAATTAATGACCAAGTGGGTGCCATTGCAACAGGCAAAGATGCCGATTTTGTTGCACTCAATGGCGACCCACTCGAATTTACAACCGCCATCCAATGGGTCATGGTGAACGGTCAAATTCAATTTGAACAGGTAGGCAACTGATGAAAACCAAGGTTCTGACATTCAGTCGCTTTTGGGTCACTGCAGCCATGTTGCTGCTTGTGAACTCAGGAATCACACGCGCTCAAGACCGTCTTGCGATCACCGATGCGACCATCATCCCGATTGTTGGCGAGCGGATCGAAAACGGAACGATTTTGATTTCCAACGGCAGAATCGAAGCTGTTGGAAAAGACATCGACATTCCTATTGAAGCAAAAGTCATTGATGCTTCCGGCCACGTTGTCATGCCCGGAATCATCAATGTTCACAGTGCAGCAGGAATGAGCCAAGCGAACGAACGTAATCCCAACGTGCCATTTCTTTCAGTGGTGGATTCCATTGATCCCATTGCCGACTTCTTCGATGAATCTCGTCGCAACGGAGTCACAACAGCATTCGTCGTTCCCGGAAACAGCACCATGATTGGTGGTCGATCGGCCATTGTCAAAACAGCGGGCACCTACGTCGAAGACATGCTGGTGAAGCGAGACGCAGGACTCAAAATGTCTTTGGCTCCCACATCTGGCAGCAGCCGGATGAGTCACGTTGCCAAGCTGCGACGAGAACTGCAAAAGGCTAAGGAACGCAGCGAAGCGGACGAAGAAAAAAACACGGACACAAAAAACACAGACGCAAAAAAAACGGCCGACAAGAAAGACCAGAAAAGCGAAGACAAAAAGGAAACGAAAACGGCTTCCGACAAGTCCAGCGAAACCACAACAGAAGATGCTTTACGTCGGCTGATCGAAGGCGAAATGCCAGCCATTATCTACTGCCAAACATCAATGGATGTTGCTCAAGCTTTATCGCTGGTCGATGAATTCCAGTTGAAGCCCATTTTCGTACTGGGGCAAGACTGCTACAAGGCGGCCAAATTGGTTGCCAAACGCAAGTTTCCCGTCGTGCTAGACAGCAAAATGGTTTACTGGCGAACTGACCCGGTCACTCGAAAAGACGAAAAGATTGTTCTGCCTAAAATCTTTCGTGACGCCGGAGCAACGTTTGTATTTCAGGCAGCCGATAGCGGCACAACCTTGGGAACTCATTACTACTGGTACCAAGCAGCAACAGCCGTCCGTTACGGAATGCCAGAAGCAGATGCCTTAAAGGCTCTGACAATCGATTCGGCCAAACTCCTTGGCATCGACAATGCCGTAGGCAGTATCGAAAAAGGCAAAGACGCAGACCTTATCATTCTGACCGGAGAACCTTTAAACGGTTCTACGTGGGTTCAAACAACGATTGTGTCTGGCAAAGTGGTCTACGAAAAATCAGAAGACGATAAACTGCAACTTCTGCTTCACCCGGAACAGGACGCCAACTGATGAGCTTTTCGCGATCCATCAAGCTGGCAAGTCTTGTCTTCACAACATTTGCCCTGCCCTTGTGTTCCGATGCCTGTGTTGCAGGCGATCAGGTTCATGCTTTCGTTGTTGGAAAACTGTGGCCTGGTTCCAGTGCTCCCATCACCGATGCCGTCATGCTGGTTGTCGATGGCAAAGTCCAACAAGTGGGCCAACAGACTGATGTCAAAATTCCAGAATCAGCCATTCGACATGAACTGCCTGACGCCGTTGTTGTGCCTGGTTTTGTCATCGCCGAAACATCCATTGGCATGGCCAGTGACGACGAGCGCACACTGACTCCTGAAGTCAGAGCCATCGATGGCTTTGATCTGTTTGCTGATCATTCCGCCTACGTCAAAGCGGGAATCACTACTGTTCAGGTTTCTCCCGGACGACAACGTTTGATGCCTGGACAAGGAGCTGTCGTCAAACTGGCAGGAGACGATCATTCTCACAGAATTTTGGTGAAGGAAGAATCACTGCGTTTGGTGCTGAGTCGCGAATCTGCCAGTGCGCCTAAAATCTACACTCCTCCCGTGGGAGCCGTGTCGGTTGATAATCCGTTAGATCCAACTCAACCACAAGTTGCTGAAAGTTTGGCCGCTCGAATTGCCGGATTGCGGGCCATCTTTGCCGCTGCAAAAGCGGGAGAAATCGACGACGAAGGAATCATCGATTTTGAAGCTCTTCGACAAAGCCTTGGGCGAGGTCGACTGAGAATCAAAGCGAATTCAGATGCTGAAATTCGAGCCGCCTTGAATCTGTATGCAGAACTTCAAGCGACCGTGAACAAAAACCTGCAACTGACGCTAACCGACCCAACACAACTGGAAACATTTGTTGATCAGCTCAGCCAACTTCAGACCATCAGTGTTGTACTGAATGCAGGAATCCGGCCAGGCGTGCTCACCAACCCAACCATTCCCAAAGACAACCAGCCTCAGAATCAGAATCAAAAGCCTTGGCAAATCGCAAAAGCTCTTCTTGATGCTGGATTTGCTGACTCCGTTGCAATCCGACCAGCCAGCGATTCTGACTTAGATGAAATTCTATTTATTGCAGGCTTGTTTACTCGCAGCGGCACCACACCCGCCGATGTGCTAAAAATGCTCACGTTCAATCCTGCAAAAATCCTCGGAGTCGCAGACAAGGTGGGATCACTGAACGCAGGACGCGATGCCGACTTTGTTGTTCTGACAGGTGATCCATTTGAAACAGGAACAATCGTTCAGTCGACATGGATCAATGGCAAAACCGTATTTCAACGAAGCTCCGCAGACAAAGCCACGTTGATTGAAGCAGCAACCGTGTACACGTCTGCCGGTCACACGATCAGCGACGCGCGGCTGCTGATTGGCGATAAAAAAATTCAAGCCATTGGCAAATCGGTCTCTGTTCCGAATGATGCCAACGTCAAACGATTTCCGAATGCCGTTATCGTGCCTGGATTTTTGGATCTCGGTACGGGGCTCGGCTTTGGAGGCAGCATTTCTCGAGTCACAGTCTCGACAAAACTGGGAGATCGATTGGCATCCGATGACCCTACGATTCAGTTTGCTCGACAAGGTGGAGTGACCACAGCAGTCTTTGCAACCACAGGTTCTCCATCACCGATGTTAGCTTTTAAGTTGGGCGACACACCTCGACTATTAAAAGAACCAGTCGCAATTCGCTTCAACATGCCCACAAATCTGACATCCGGCATCGCCAGTTTGAAACGAACGCTATCTGCCGCCAAGGTGTACGCCGCTTCTTGGACAAAATACGAAACGGAACTGGCCGCATACAAAGTCAAACAAAAAACATACGAAGCGGCACTCGCAAAATACACGGCTCTCAAAAAAGTGGCCGATGCAAAAAAGGCGGCTGAAGCCAAAAAAGAAGCCGATGCAAAAGCGAAAGCAGATGCAGCCAAGAAAGGTACATCGACCAAGCCAACGACAACAACTTCCGCATCAAAAACACCGGCTGAAGCAACCAAGAAGCCCGAACTAAAGGCTCCAGCGAAACCAACAGAACCCAAAAAGCCAAAGTCGAGTTCAACTTACGAACCGTATCGAGCTTTAATGGCTGGCAAAATTCCAGCTGTCGTTCAAGCAAAGAATGTGAAAGCCATCAAAGCAGCCATCAAGCTGTTTCGTGAAGAATTTCAACTGACCATGATTCTTGTGGAAGCTGATGACGCTTACCGCATCCCAAACTTACTCGCCAAGCACGATGTCAAAGTCTCGTTGAGTCCGAACTTGGTTCGGACGATCGATCAGCAGTTAGTCAACTTGCCTCAGATCATGGCCAACCACCAGATCCCCTTTGCCTTTCAATCCAATGCAACCACTGGAGTCCAGCAGTTGCCATTGACCATCCAACACAGCGTGTATCGAGGACTTGGAGTCATGGACGCATTGACGGGACTCACCGAATCACCCGCAAAGCTACTTTCACTCGACCAAAACATTGGTTCTTTGGAAGCGGGCAAAGATGCCGACCTGGTCGTATTAAGCGGCCCTCCATTTGAACCTTCCAGTCAGGTACTTGCCGTCATGATCGATGGAACCTGGGTTTACGAACGCGGAGCGAATCCATGACCACAACCCATCTTCAAGCAGTCGTTCAAAAAAACTTACTGATCGCCATCTGCATTGCTGCGTGTCTATGCGATGGAAGTGCGTTCGGACAGAAGAAAACAGCGGAACCGGTCGTCAAAATTGCTAAGGCGATTCAGCCCAATCTGGCCATCAAGGTTGGCAAAATCATTACCAGTGCCGGTGCTCCCATCGTCAACGGAACCATCTTGGTATCCGACGGTAAGATCAAAGCCATCGGCAAAAGTCGCCAGGTAAAAATACCTGAAGGCTACGAAGTCATCGACCACAGCGACATGTTTGCCATGCCTGGTTTGATCGAAGCTCATAGTCATGTGGGAGGTTCGGGTGACCTCAACGAAATGGTCTATCAAACGAACCCCGAGCTGCGGAACTGGGATCAAATCATTCCTCACAATGAAAAGTTGAAGGACGCAATCGCCGGCGGAGTCACCACGATTTGCTACATCCCAGGCAGCGGAACCAACATGGGTGGCTGGGGAGTTCTGATGAAGTCTGGACCAGGCAAACCTGAAGACGTCATCATAAAGGCTCCCGGTGTTCTCAAAATTGCTCAATCTGGCAACCCCGAACGGCGAGGCGGCGAAGTGGGTTCAGGCCGCATGGGAATGAATCACGTCATTCGGAAACAACTGGAAATGGGGCGGATTTACGTCAACGAATGGGATCGTTTTGAAGCAGGAAAAACGGATCTGAAACCAGAAGTCAATCTGCGTTTGGAATACTTCAAACCGCTCTTCCACCAAGAAATCCCGGTTGTCGTTCACACTCAGGCGTATCAAGTTGTTCAATCGACTTTAAGAATTCTGCACGACGAAATGAATCTGAAGGTCGTGATCGATCATGGAACCTTTGACAGCTACAAAATCTCAGATGAGATTATCAAACGAGAAATCCCCGTTATGGCGGGGCCTCGAGGATTCAGATACGAACCCAACGATGGACAGATCAAAGGCATCGTTGCCGAATTTCACAAGCGAGGCATTCAAAGCTTAGGAGTCAACACAGATGCTCCTGTGATTCCTCAAGAAGAACTGTTCTTCCAAGCGTCAATGGCCGTGCGATATGGTTGGAATGAAGCCGACGCATTGCGAGGCGTCACGATAGAACCTGCCAAAGCGTTGATGATTGACGATCGAGTCGGATCGCTGGAAGTCGGCAAAGACGCCGATATTGTGATTACCACAGGCTCCATTATCGATCCTCGCAACTATGTGACTCACGTGTTTATTGACGGCCAAAGTGTTTACGACATCAAGACGGACCAACGCCGGTTTTGATTCGTTTTAGTTTTGGTTTTGATTTGTTTCAGCATTCGGCAGTTTAAGTTGAACTGAATTCCTCAAGTTCAAATGGTTCTGATTGAAATTGTCGTGGGAGTCTTCGAGTGACCTACCGAAAATTCATCCTCTTTCCTTTGCTCGTCTTCGCACTCATCACGTGCAGCGGCCAAGCTGATGACGTCATCGCATATCGCGGCGCGACCATTGAAACAGTCGCCAAAGCTGGCACGATTAAAAATGGAACCGTTCTACTGCGGAGCGGTAAGATCGAAGCAGTGGGAACAGATGTCGACATTCCAATCGACGCAAAAGTTGTGGATGTCAGCGGTCAAACCATCATGCCCGCCTTAGTCGATATCTACCACCCCATCACGATCAGTGGATTAACACCATCGTCTGGCGGTCGCACGATTGTCTTTCGAGGAAGAGTGATCACGGTGCCAGGCTCACGTTCGACGTCTGCTCCCGCCTACGCCAAGTTGTCTGATGTTGTCGACCCATTGTCCCTGAAGTCTGACTTCAACCGATTGAGCCGATTTGGGGTCGGATTCACGAATCTTGTGACTCGAGGCTACGGACAGTCACTTCATGCAAAAGTCAGCCCCAACGAAACAGCAACCAGTATCATCAATCCAGATGGAGGCCTGTTTCTCTCTGTCACAAACTCGACTGCGAGTTTGGATGTCCTTCGAAAAGGCCTCAAAGGCAGCACCAGTACAAGCCGAAGTTCAACATCCAGCAGTCCCAATTCCACAACTGCTTTGTGGACCGCCGTTAAAGAAGGAAAGACTCCTTTAGTTCTCAACGTCAACAACGCGGCAGCGATCATCTATGTGCTGCAGATCCAAAAAGAATACGACAAAGTTCGCACCGTACTGGTTGCCAGTGGAGCAAACATCTACCAGTCGCTGGGTCAGCTAAAAGACCGCAAACTGTCTGTTCTGATCAGAGCAGCAATCGATACTGCTCCTCGATCTCACCGACGGATCAACATTGCCAAATTACTGGCTGACGCAAAGATCGAATTTGGGTTTTCGTCATCGCTAGACAGTTCACTGAATTCCATGCCAGACACTCCTTTATTTCCTGTGTCTCAACTGGTGAAAACAGGACTATCAAAAGAGAGAGCATTGAAAGCTCTCACACTGGCTCCCGCAAAAATGCTGGGAATCGAAAAAACACTTGGTTCAATCGAAGTGGGTAAGCAGGCCAATCTGCTGTTCTTAAATGGCACACCATTTGATGCTGGAACCACGGTGCAGCAACTGCTAGTTGAAGGGGAATCAGTTTATGAAAACCAATAGTCAACACAACACTCGATCTCACGTCCAACTGCTTCTTATCTGCGCCAGCATGTTGCTGCTGGGATCGCCTTTTGCTCAACATGGCTTCGCGCAATCCAACACAACTGATCAGGTACGGTTAGAAAAGTCCGACGACAAGAAAACGGCTGATCAAAAAACGGCTGATCAAAAATCAGACGACAAAAAGAAGAAAGAACAATCAGCAAACAAGGCGACTGCTCAGGACAAGAAAGACGCAGCCAAGCCAATCACAGCCATCGTCGGCGCAGACATCCATACGGTGACTCGAGAAGTGATTCGTCGAGGCACCGTGCTGGTTCAAGACGGAAAAATTCTGAAAGTTGGTCAGGACATCAAGGTTCCGAAAGAAGCAACGGTCATCGATGCAACAGGAATGGTGATCACGCCAGGTTTCGTTTCCATGACAACTCGTGGAATCGGCCTCGGTGGAACACCATCCAGTAAACAAAAGCTTGCCGATCTGCTGAATCCATTCGATGTGAACATCAAATTATCATTGGGAATTGGGATCACAACAGCATGTCTCCAAACGGGCAGTTCTCGCGGCAGCTCGAGCCGTCGAGCCGAAGATGAACTGTTTATTGGGCTTGATCCAGACATTGATCATCTTGAAATCACGGCGACTGATTTCAATGTTGATTTTGGAGACCCCAATACCGCTTTGTGCGAATGTTGCGGCCTTCCCATTCTTCCCACAGACACCATTGAACGACCAACACCTGAACCCATTCGTCCTCAAAAAGACGCTGTCATTAAGCTGACTGCCGGGCGTTTAGACGGCATGATGGTAAGTGATTCCGTCTTTTATCACTTGTCGCCAGGAGCACTTACAGGAGCACTCAACCAACACACTTGGCGAGCCAACATTCACAAAGCAAAAGACTATCTCAAGGCTCTCGCTGAATACGCGAAAACAAAGGCAAAGGATCCAAAAACAAAAATCAAGGCTCCCAAAAAGCCAGTCAGTGACGAACTCTTGGCCTTGGTTCAAAAGAAAATCGCATTGCGAATTTCTAGTGACAACGTCGCCAGTATCCGAGACAACATTTCTTTGGCCAAGCAGTTGGACTATAGAGTCGTCATTGATGGAGCCACAGAAGGTTGGGTGGTCCCTGATGAACTTGCAGAAGCTGGAATTTCCGTCATCATTACCCCTCGCCGAAGACGAAGTCCGGAATTTGCTTTAGAAGACGTGACAGGAAGCCGAATCGAATCATCAAAGATTTATGAAGCAGCAGGAGTTCCCTTTGGTATTGCCGCCCTGTCCAATTCAATCAGCATGATGGGACTTGCTGGTCGAGACCTGACATCTTTGCCATTGGAAGCCGCGTTTGCTGTTCGAGGCGGATGTTCAGAAAAAACAGCCTTAGAAGCTCTCACCATCGTGCCCGCAAGAATGCTGGGACTGCAAGATCGAATTGGCAGTATTGAGGTGGGAAAAGATGCCGACCTGCTGATCTTAAACGGCCAACCGTTGGACTACCGCACCTATGTCGAAACCGCCATGGTCAATGGCCAGATCGCCTACGAGCGAAACAAAGACAAGGTGTACCCCATCTTCGAACGGTAATGGCCAGAATCAGGTCGAGATTGTCGTGTCAGGTCGAATGTCTTCCTGCGTTTCAAACTGTCAAGGATTCCTTGACAGTTGCCTCACCCTGCCAACATGTTTTTAGCAGACAGCGAAACGTTTTGCTTGGTTGTTTGAAACAGCTCGGCATATTTTGCATTTCGTTCCCTCACAGGTAACCTCACGCGGCTCTGCCTACCATTGGGATGACACTGTTAAAGAACAG
>CAYTUE010000002.1:27827-29833 GCA_964441085.1 uncultured Planctomycetaceae bacterium | reverse complement strand
CAGAACCGTTGAAGAGCGGCACCGTTGAAACCCACGTTGCCAATGCGTAGGCTTATTGATTCGCGACGCCTGTGGGCTCAATTGATTTTAATCACGAATTCTCTTCCATGACTTGAGCACAACAATCATGAGTCATCTTCCTGCCATTCTGTTTAGCCTCACATTGAGATTGTGTGGCCTTATGCCTTCAAACTGTGCAGACGAAGATTTCATGGCCGCCATTCAAAAAGCGGGAGGGCACATTGCACCGGTTGCTCAAAATGACCAACGATTCAATATTTCCTTTCACTTGTCTCACCAAAACATCACTGATGACACTTTGCAGGTTCTATCGCAAGCTTCCCATGTTTACAGCTTGAACCTAAGAGGCACCACGATTTCTGACGCGAGTCTGCACCACATCACAAAACTGACCAGTCTGGTTCGGCTGCACCTAGAAAAGACGGCAATCACTGATCAAGGATTAGCCTCATTAACCAAGCTTCAGAACTTGGAATACTTAAACATCTATGACACCGAAGTGACGGACGATGGGCTAAAGCACCTGAGTGGTCTCAAGAATCTTAAGCGCCTTTATGTATGGCAAACCAAAGTCACTGAAGCGGGCCAGCAGACAATCAAAGCACAAATCAAAGGGCTAAAAGTCGTTCCCGACTTCAAACAGCAACGAGAAAAAAACATCCAGCGTGCTCGCATGGCATGGAAAGACGCCAACCAAAAAGCCGCAGCACATCAGACGAAGGTCTCAACATCAATTCAAGCGGCTGCGGAGGCAAAAGAGCGAGTCGCGGTCGCTCGAACGGCTTCCATTCAAGCCGCAGAAGCCGTTCAAAAAGCGAATAAAATGGTGGCTGTCGCGAATCGAAAATTGACGGCTGCTAAAAAGATCTCCGCCGACCTCAAGAAAAACATCGACGCTCCAGAATCTGTGGTGAAAGCCGCGATTGCAGCAGTCGCTACTGCGACCAAAACGGCAGAGACAGCAAAAACGAAACAAAATCAGGCTGTGAACTCCGCAGAAGTAGCAAAGAAGGCAGTGACAGAATTTGAAAAAGCAGCGTTGGATGCTGATATCAACGCACAAGATGCCAAAGCCATGTCAGACGCAGCGATCAAGACAGCAGAAAAGCTCAAAGCCAAGCTTGATCAACTCATTCAAGAAGCAAACCGTGCCAAGTAACAGAATGATCCTTCACGCAGTTGCTGCTTTAACATGACCAAACCGATGCCAGCGCTGATCAACTCAAATCGGCGTCCTTTGGCGGTGTGTTTGAAGGCAGTGTGTTTGAAGACGGTGTACTCGAAGACGGTGTACTCGAAGACGGTGTACTCAAGGGCAGTGGCGCGGCTTGAGACGACACGCTTGGTGATTGCTGGCCAGTGACAACACACGAACGATGCTCATCAATGACTGGGTCTAAGTGTTGAGCAAACAGGTTGTACAGATCATCAGTGCCCTGCTCGACTGCGTACTCTCGCTCTGCTTCTGTAATGGGAACCAGAAGCAGTAAGTCCGTATCATCTCCATCAACCTGCATGGATTGAAAACCATCTTCTTCCAACTGTGGCGGTAGAAAGGTGAATGCTGTGAGCAGAGATGGCTCAGACGTCATGGGGCGCCCATTGGGAATGGTGTGCCGGTAGCTTAGAAATGTGTCTTTTTCAAAACACATTTCCGCTAAGCCTCGCAACACACTGTACATCCAGCCTTTGGGGTGCAAGGTGTACAGCATCAATTCAGCTCGAGGAGCAATGTCCCAGTCTTCCGGGATATTCTGGCGTTGATCCGACATGCCTCCAGTGATCAGCACGTAAAATGGTCGTTCTTCCGTCGGAGCGAACGTATAGATATCCACGTTCACGGGTTTCTGTCCCGTGGATTTCATCACCACTTGGTCAAGATCACCCAAATACTTTTCGTAATGAGCTTCTCGCTGAGCCATCAATTCTGCTGACACGTCACCGTCTTTCGATACGGAGAAATAAAGACAAGCGTTCATCGTGAC
>CAYTUE010000002.1:17435-27727 GCA_964441085.1 uncultured Planctomycetaceae bacterium | reverse complement strand
GAAAGTCGTTGGTCAACTAGTGCAGTCTGTTAAAGCCATTCAACGCGGCCACTCGATAGGCTTCGGCCATTGTAGGATAGTTGAACGTGGTATTCATGAAGTAGTTCAACGTGTTTTGTTCGCCAGGTTGATTCATAATGGCTTGACCAATATGAATAATTTCTGACGCGTTCACTCCAAAGCAATGAATGCCCAAAACGGCAAGCGTTTCTCGATGAAACAGCAGCTTCAACATGCCCACAGGTTGGCCCATAATTTGGGCTCGAGCCAACGATTTAAACATAGAATGCCCCACTTCATAGGGAACACATTCGGCTGTCAATTCTTTTTCGGTCTTACCTAAAGAACTGATTTCAGGTGTCGTATAGATACCTGTGGGCACATCTTCCATCTGAAATCGTTCGGAATGTCCATCATGCAAATGGCTGGCCGCACAGCGTCCTTGAACGTAAGCCGCACTGGCTAGCGATGGAGGCCCAATCACATCGCCAACACCATAGATATGAGGAACCGCAGTTTGGAAGGACTCGTTGACTTCCACTTGGCCTCGTTTGTTCGGAGTGATGCCAACAGCTTCTAGGTTCAGTAATTCTGTGTTTCCGCTTCGCCCATTCGCCCACAGCATCACATCGCTAATCAGCTGCTTGCCAGATTTCAAATGGATCACCACATGATCATCAAATGTTTCCACATGATCGAAGCTTTCGTTGTGGCGAATACGAACTCCTGTGTCTCGCATGTGATAGCTTAACGCATCACAAATTTCGTCATCCAGAAACTCAAGCAAGTTGCTTCGGGTATTCACCAGATTCATTTTGACACCCAGAAGCCGAAACATGGACGCGTATTCGCAACCGATAACACCGGCTCCGTAGATCGTCATGGACTTGGGAGTTTCCTGCATATCCAAGATCGTATCACTATCGAAAACTCGAGGATGATCGAAGTCGATTCCGGGCGGTCGATACGGGCGAGATCCCGATGCGATGACAAAATGGTCGGCCTTAAGAATTTTCTGACTGCCGTCTTCTTCAGTCACCGTCAGATGATGTTCGTCAAGAAACGCGGCGACTCCATGAATCACGACCGCTTCATTGCGTTCGTAAAACGTACGACGCATTTCGACCTGTTTTTCGATAACCGCTTGAGCACTCTTGCGAAGATCGCGAAAGCCCACGTCGATGCGAATGCCCAACTGACGAAAGTGAGAATTGCGGTTCACCTCCATCATGCGATAAATGGCAGCTCGCAGTGACTTACTGGGAATGGTTCCCAGATGAGTACAATTGCCGCCAATTCGAGGCTGTTTTTCAACGACTGCGACGGACTTTCCCTGCTTGGTCGCTTCCATAGCGGCACCTTCACCGCCTGGCCCTGTGCCAATCACAACGACATCAAAACATTCGTCAGCAGTAAATTCTGATTCGGGTGTCACTTCAACATTCATGAATGAAGGCTTAATTGGGGTTGTCGTTGTGTCTGTGAACCTAGTTGACTCTCTCCATGACAACTTACGAAAGTCAGGCAGGCAGAAACTAGGCAATGAAAACGAAGACTGTAGTAAAGAAAAGAGCGTCGATCAGGCTGTTGTTGTTCCATCGGCAGACAGCAGACCATTGTGCCGTAGCAATGCTTCAGTATCTGGATTCCGCCCACGAAATTCGCGATACACATCCATAGGATGTCGACTTCCCCCAAGGGACAATACGGTATCTCGAAATCGCTGGCCGGTTTCTTTCACGGCAGTTGTGTTGTCTAAACCTGCTTCTTCAAATGCCGCAAAGGCATCAGCTGAAAGAACTTCCGCCCATTTGTAGCTGTAGTAACCGGCCGCATACCCTCCCGCAAAAATGTGCTGGAAGGCACACAGAAATCGATTCTGAGGATGAGGCGGCATAGGCGAAGTTTTCGCAGCCACTTCTTCAAAGGCAGCGAATGCGGTCTGGCTGCCATGAGCGTCGAATGTGGAATGTAACAGCATATCTGTCATTCCAAACTGAATCTGACGCAACATGCCTGAAGCGGCCCGATAGGTTCGAGCCTGACAAATCTTTTCGTACAAATCGTCTGGCAGGACTTCCCCTGTTTCATAATGAACGGCCATCCCCATCAAGGTGGGTTTGTGATAGCACCAGTTTTCCATGAACTGACTGGGCAATTCAACGGCATCCCATTCGACACCACTGATGCCTGCGACGTCTCGATGATCCACCGTCGTCAACATGTGCTGCAAGCCATGCCCGAATTCATGAAACAAAGTTTCAACTTCACGAAAGGTCATCAGTGATGGAACATCACCCACAGGTGGAGTTCCATTGCAAATCAAATGAGCTACAGGCAATCGTGTTTCGTCTGCAGTCACTGAACGACCAATACAGTCGTTCATCCATGCTCCGCCCCGTTTATTTTCTGGTCGAGAAAACGGGTCTAAGTAAAACCCGGCAACATGCTTGTCGTCTTCATTCAACACATGAAAGTAGCGGACATCTTCATGCCATACAGGAGCCTGACCATCGGCACACTGAATCGTGATACCAAACAATCGATGACACAAGCTGAATAAACCATCCATCACTTTTTCAAGTGAAAAGTAGGGCCGCAGTTCTTCATCAGTAAAGGCATACTTGGCTTCTCTCATCCGTTCAGCCCAAAAACTGACATCCCAATGCTTCAGACCCCCTTCATGCCCTGCCTGCCGAGCAAACTCGGAAAGATCCTGCAGTTCTTGTTTGCCCACTTCAAATGATGCCGCCAGCAATTTATCAAACATCTCATGCACGGCTGCTGCATTGGGAGCCATCTTGCGAGACAAGCTCAAAGCGGCGTAGCTTTCGTAGCCCAGCAAATCGCACTTCTGTTTTCGCAGCTTCAGAATTTCAGAAATCAAACCGCTATTGTCGTGTTCGCCGGAAGACGCTCGAGTGACATACGCCAAGTACACCTGTTCACGTAGCGAAGCATCTTGACAGTGTTCCATAAACGGACCAAAACTGGGAGCTTCCAACGTGATCTTCCATGGACCATCTTCCGCCGTTGCCTGCTTTCCTTGTTGGTCTTCCGCTGATGCATTCCATGCCGCGGCCGCCATTCGTCTGAGACTGGTTGGCCAACCTTGTGCAGCGTTGGTATCCGTAATTTCCAACGACCATGCGTTGGTGGCATCCAGCACGTTATTAGAAAAGTCAGTCGTGAGCTGCGACATCCGTTCAGACAATTCATTGAACGTCGCCTGATCGTCTTCACTTAAAGCGATTCCCGACTGTTCCGCACTCAGAATATGGCTTTCCAAAATTCTTTTTTGGCCGCCATCCAGACCAAGCTGTTCAGCCTGATCTTGCAGAATCTTAAAGCGATCGTACAGAGGTTTGTTTTGGCCCATCTTTAAGCCAAATTGAACAATATCCGGAAGGCACGCTTCGTGAACTTCACGCAGTTCGTCACTGTTCGCAACAGACAGCAGGTGACTGATGGGCGACCATACATATTCAAACAGTAGGTCAATCTTCCCCAACGGTGTCATCACAGCATCCCAATCGCCTGTCGCCGATGAGGTCGCTTGATCAAGACAATCATTGGCTGATTCAAGCATCTCTGTGACGGCGACGCGAACATGGTCAGCCTTAATTTCATCAAACGCAGGAAGACCAGTACGGCGAGAAAGCGGGTTGTTCGAAGCCATGATTTTATATTGAATTGAGTGCAAGAAGCTGAGAGACCAGCACCAAGAAAAGTCTCTTCATTCGTCAGTCGATTAAGTTAACGGAAAACGAGATCCAACGTCACCGCTGAAAACGCTGAGCAGCCGACTGTGGCACGAATCCCGAAGAATGAAAATTTCGAGTAGATCAATTGGGCTCGCCTCAACCCCAAACGCATAAAAAAAAAAGAAACGTAAAAGGTCCTTTTAACTTGGCACATCAGAGCGATTCGCAATTGTTGTCTATTTTGTGCGCGGCTATAAATTCGTTCCGAAATGGGATCAGAGTACAAGGGTCGTCCGCCTGAATGTGAGTCGGACAAAGTCTTCAGTCCGTATTACACACGCTCAGACTGAACCGTTTTCGACAGAAACCACTGGCCTTTACTGTCATCTTTCACTTTCATATGGCAACGCACATGCAAAATCGACAACTCGACTTGGCCGCAGGACAGTCACTCACAATCGCTGAATACCGAGTCACGCTCATCAGCACGACAGACCATGACGCCACATTCGAGATTGAAGGCCCTGACGGAACATTCTGTCGCCAGACTGTGCCCACGAACTCAAAAACACTCAATAACCCTCAGTGCAGCACCAACGTGACTGCCTAACAATTCGCTTCAAGCGAATCCTGTGAGATCTCTCACAAACCCTCTGCTGGGCAAGCTGCTTCCCGAGCTTCTTGTGGCCCATCACTGTTCGCAAATTCGTGGCGAAACAGCGATCCCACGGGCACCTTGCCACATCACGGTGATCACTTCCAACACCTCGCTTGGATCAGTCTTCAGACTGAACACAGCTTTCGTGACGTGACAGCCGAGTCCAGTTCCACGATCGTGACATTCGATTTCACCCAAACCACATCGGTGATCAAATCCACATGATGCTTCTTGCTGGAACCCTCGAATGAGAACCCATCTTGCCCTGCTTGCCTCAACGGCACTCGTCATCGCCTGGACCGGTTCTGCATTCTGTCAAAACCACACAGCACCCCCAACGGTCTTGGAATCTGATACTGATTCCGATTCGACATTTCGCCCCCTGTTTGATGGCACAACATTCAAGGGCTGGAACGGGAACCAAACCGTTTTTCGAATTGAAAATCGGGCCATTGTCGGTGGCCAACTGCAAAACAGAATTCCGCACAACGAATTTTTGGAATGTGATGCCGTTTTTTCAAACTTCGAACTTCAGTTGGAATTCAAGCTGATTGGTAAGACGACCAACGCAGGAGTTCAAATTCGTAGCCAGAGAATTCCAAACCATCATGAAATGATTGGATACCAAGCAGACCTCGGACAAAAGTACTGGGGTTGCCTGTACGACGAATCTCGTCGCCGCAAGGTGCTCGCCAGCCCCGACAAAAAGCAGCTCCAACAAGTTCTCAAGAAAGACGACTGGAACCAGTACCGCATTGTTTGTCGAGGCCCCAACATTCAGCTGTTCATCAACGACATGAAAACTGTCGACTACACTGAAGCCGATTCTAAGATTCCATTAAGCGGTCAAATTGCCCTTCAGATTCATGGTGGAGCAGCTGGCGAAGCATGGTATCGCAATATTCGAATTCGTGAATTCAAAAACTAACCGCTCAACAAGCGTTCGTTGTATCACTGACACTTGTCAGCCACATCCGTCCTCACAAGCTGCGTCCACCTTTTGCTAACTCATTCGTGTTGCTAACCCATTCGCGTCTGCTCATCGTCAGCCCTGTCAAAGAAACCAACCATGGCAGACCATCGTTCCAACTGGAATAGCTCTTCGCTTACTGCTGGCTGGCAAAAAGGGGTCACGGCGTTTTACCACGCCATCGGGATGACAGAAGATGATTTTCAGAAGCCTCAGGTTGGAATTGGAGTTCCACTTTTAGAAGGCAACACCTGCAACGTACATGCTCACCAGTTGTCTCAGGAAATCAAAGCTGGCTGTCGGGATGCTGGATTGCTTGGCTTTCCATTTGGGACGGTTGCAGTCAGCGACAATATTTCTCAAGGACATGAAGGAGGAAACGCCAGCCTGCCGTCTCGCAACATGATCGCCAACAGTGCGGAATGCGTCATTACGGCTCATTGCTACGATGCGTTAATTGGCTTACATCACTGCGACAAAAACGGTCCAGGCTTTGCGATGGCATTGGCCCGAACCAACTATCCGGGGCTGATCGTCAGCGGTGGCAGTATTCTTCCGGGCTGCCACAACGGGAAGGACGTCACCATTTTAGACGTCTACGATTCGCAGGCTGCCGTTGCCACAGGCCAAATGTCGTCCGCAGAAGGTGATCAAATCCTGCAAGCAGCTTGCCCAGGAGCCGGCGGTTGTGGGATCGCTGCTTCATTTAATACGTGGGGCATTGCCATGGAAGCCATTGGACTGATGCTTCCTGCCAGCAGTTCCATTCCAGCGGTTGATCGGTTGAAGTCAGAAGAATGTCGAGCTGTCGGAGTGGCTTTGAAACTGCTACTCGATGAAGACATTCGCCCTCGAAACATTCTGACTCAGCAAGCTTTCCGAAACGCAGCAGTCGCCATTGCAGCAGCAGGAGGATCAACCAATGGAGTCCTGCACCTCTTAGCGTTGGCTCGCGAAGCACGGGTCCAGTTGACTTTGCATGACCTGCAAAAGATCTTTCGAACGGTTCCCGTGCTGTGCAGCTTTGCTCCTCGGGGAACTCGCAGCATGGTCGACCTCCACAAGATCGGCGGCACTCCCGTTTTCCTGAAGCACTTGCTCAAGGCCGGACTCCTAGACGGAAGCTGCCTTACGGTGACTGGAAAGACGCTGGCTGAAAACTTAGCCGATGTGCCTGATGTCCCCAAAAATCAAGACCTGATAGTTGCTTCAGATGACGCCTTCAAGCCCTATGCAGATATGCAAGTTTGCTTTGGCAACTTGGCTCCAGACGGCATCGTCTTTAAAGTGTCCAGTATCAATGAACCAGTGTTTGCTGGCACAGCAATGTGCTTTGATGACCCTCGAAATATCGTTACGGCGGTTGAACAAAAACGCGTTCAACCGGGCACCGTCATTGTTTTGCGATATTGGGGCCCTGTTGCATCTGGCATGCCCGAAGTTCTTGTGGCGACAGCCGCACTGGCTGTTCCGGAACTGGACGGCAAAGTGGCTTTGATTTCAGACACTCGAGTCTCTGGAGTTTCTCATGGAATCATCGGAGTCCATTGTGCTCCAGAAGCTGCTGTGGGTGGCCCCATTGCAGCTGTTAAAGACGGCGACATCATTGAATTTGACCTCCTGAAAGGGTCAATCAACCTTCAAATCACAGACGAAGAATTATCCCAGCGGCTGCAGAAGGTGCCAAAATGGTCTCACCGTCAGCCTCGGCGAGGCTACCTTGCTGATTTCAGCGCAACGTCAAGTCAGGCGGATCACGGGTGTGTGAGTCGTGCTTTTCTTGACGAAAGTGACTAAATCGGTCGAAATTACTGAGAAACTTCTCGCACACTCGCCGGAAACAACAGCTGATCGCAAATCCCGGCGATACTAAAACGCTTGCACGAATCGGCCCATTTGGGCCTCCTCTTTCTTTCACCAGCAATCGACACGAAATTCATCAATGTGGTCTGACGCGTCAAAGCAGCATTATGATTCGCTGAAACAGGCGGTTGAACGTCAGCTGCGCACAATTTTGCAGCAGCAAGACTGGCCGACTGCTTTGCAAGACAGTGTGGAATACAGCCTCATGTCTGGCGGAAAGCGTCTCAGACCCGTGCTGGTTCTGCTTGCTTCGCAATGTACTCAGCGAACAAAAGACTCCTCAACCGCTGATTTCAACGAACTCGCCATATCGGAAGCACTCCCAGCCGCCTGTGCGATCGAAATGATCCACACCTACTCGCTGATCCACGATGACCTGCCATCGATGGATGATGATGATTTGCGGCGAGGACAGCCGACCAATCACATTGTTTTTGGCGAAGCGTTGGCAACATTGGCGGGCGATACTTTGCTCACACTCGCATTTGAAACCCTTGGAAATGCTCAACTGCCCCCCGCCGTCACATGCCAATGCCTACAAATTTTGGCTTGTGCTGCAGGAGGATCTGGGATGGTCGGCGGCCAAATTCTGGATCTTGAGGCCGAACGAGGGTCTCTACGAGCAACTCACGTCGGCAATCACCTGCAGCACGACAGCCAGTCGCAAAACAGCTTATCAGACGCAAATCAGGCCTATAAACGGCACGAACCCAAGCAACAACTCGAAAGTGAGCAGGAAACGTCGAACAGTTCCAGCGACTCTGGATCGATGTCCGTAGATCATTTGGTTAAGATTCATAGAATGAAAACAGGGGCTTTAATTCGAGCCTCATTACAGATGGGAGCAGCTGTTTCGCAGGCTCCCAAAACTGAATTTGAACGCCTGACAAATTATGGAAATGCAATCGGACTTGCGTTTCAAATTGCCGATGACCTATTGGACGTCACTGGGACAAATGAACGACTTGGTAAGGAAACCGGACGAGATCACCAGTTGGGCAAGTTGACCTATCCCGCTTTGATCGGACTGAAGGCCAGCACACAGAAAGCTCAACGGTTGGTGAATCAAGCAATCGAAGCACTCGATCTTTTTGACGATCGAGCCGACTTGCTACGCCACCTTGCAGGGTTCATCGTAGAAAGAGATCATTAAATGTCGTTTGAAATTCTCAACAACTTGACGTCCCCCGAATCCATCAAGGGAATGTCCAAGCAGCAAAAGCTGAAGCTGGCCGATGAGATTCGCGACGCCCTGCTATCCATCGTTTCCGATCGAGCAGCTCACTTCGCCAGTAATCTGGGTGTCGTTGAACTGTGCATTGCCCTGCACTCTGCCTTTGACTTTTCAAAAGACCGGCTGATTTGGGACACCGGACACCAAGTCTATCCTCATAAACTCGTCACGGGACGCTTCAAAGAATTCGATACGATTCGTCGTCGAGGCGGATTAATGGGTTACCCCAACCCAGAAGAAAGCGACTTCGATCTTTTCGTCACAGGACATGCTGGCTGCAGTGTTTCAACAGTGCTTGGACTAAAAACAGCCGACGACTTGCTGTTTCCACAAGACAACCGCAAGTCAGTCGCTGTCATCGGAGACGGAGCATTGCCTTCTGGCATCGTCTTCGAAGCCATGAACAACGCCGCTGGTCTGAACAAAGACCTGCTCGTCGTATTGAACGACAACAAAATGGGCATTTGTCCTCGAGTTGGCGGAGTCGCAACTTACTTAGATAAAGCTCGTGTCGCACCGTTTTACAACGGACTCAAGCGAGATGTTTCGTGGCTCCTGAACAAGGTTCCAGTGGTTGGTGAACCCGTTGAAAACATGCTGGGCAGCTTCAAAGAAGCTCTCAAAACATTCTTCCATGGCGGCATGCTCTTTGAAGAAATGGGCTTTCGCTACATCGGGCCCATCGATGGTCATGATATCGAAACCATGACCGACACCTTAAAGATGATTAAGGATGTCAAAGGTCCCGTGCTACTGCATGTCTTCACAGAAAAAGGGCATGGGTTTGAGCCTGCACAACTGGACCCCGTTAAGTTCCATACACCAGCACCGTTTTGTCGAGACGACAACAACGAAATCGTTCCCACAAAAGCGAGTTCATCCGCTGCTTATACCGATGTCGTTTCTGATTCCATTCACAAAGCGATGCAGCAAAACGAACGAGTTTGCGTTTTAACGGCCGCAATGTGTGCTGGTAACAAACTGTCTGCCATTCGAGATGAGTTTCCAGAACGATTCTTCGACACAGGGATTTGCGAAGGACACGCCGTAGCGTTCGCTGGTGGAATGGCAAAGTCTGGCATGCGGCCGATTGTCGACATCTACAGCACCTTCTTACAGCGAAGCTTTGATCAAATCTTCCAAGAAGTCGCGTTGCAAAATCTTCCCGTTGTGTTCTGTATGGACCGAGCCGGACTGTGTGGACCAGATGGTGCAACTCATCATGGTGTCTTCGACAATTCCTACATGAGAATCTTCCCCAACATGGTGGTAATGGCACCAGGCGATGAGCTCGATATCCAACCGATGCTAGATTTTGCACTCACCATCGATTCTCCATCGTCGCTTCGATACCCCAAAACCAATGCAACCACCGTTCAGCGAGATGTTGCCCCTATTGAACTTGGCAAAGCAGAAGTTCTTAGCTGGGGAAGTGACGGCAACATCTTGGCTTGTGGCATCATGCTGGAAGAAGCCGTCAGTGCTGCGAAGTCTTTGAACAGCATAGGTTTGAGCGTCGGCGTGATTAATGCCCGATTTATCAAGCCAATCGATGAACAAGTCATTCGTAAAGGCATCGAGACCGGATTTTTAATCACCGCAGAAGAAAACAACTGCGATGGTGGATTCGGAAGTGCTGTGCTGGAAGCCGCCAATCGAATGCAATTGCCCACACAGCGAATTCGCGTTCTCGCTATTCCCGATCAATTCACTGAACACGGAGACCGCAGCGAACTGCTTGCAGAAATGCTGCTAGACGCCGCTGGAATACACAAGGTTGCCGTGGAACTGCACCAAAACCAATCCACCGTTGCCAGTGCGTAACGCAACGCACAATGCTTCAAAACGCACAATGCTTCAAAA
>CAYTUE010000002.1:7747-17335 GCA_964441085.1 uncultured Planctomycetaceae bacterium | reverse complement strand
CGTTGCCAGTGCGTAACGCAACGCACAATGCTTCAAAACGCACAATGCTTCAAAATACGCGGCAGATCTCGTCAGATTGCTCTCCCGCACATTGGCGTCGACTCGACAACATCACAGCCACTATGATCTCCCCCTCATCTGAATTGTCAGGAAGGAGTTCATCAGTGACAGTCAATGTTTCACCATCCCATCTTACTGCCCCAAGCTGGTATTTTCTTAGGTCAACTTTGGTGATGCTGAGTCTGGCCTGTTGCGCCACGCCGATGGCATTCAGTGACGATTTCAGCGCTGACGAAATCCGTCGAAACCGACCCACAAGTGTCCAGTATACGATTCGCATCGAAGGAAAAATCAGCACCCCAAATCCACAAGGAACTCAGTCGTTTCCCATCACATCGACGGGAGAATTTCAGTTTCGAAATGACCAAACCAACGTGGAAATTTCTGGAGTCAACGACCTTCGAGCTGCTCGAAAGTTTCATAAGGCAGAAACTCGCACCATCGTTGACAAAAGTCGTGAAACGGTTGTCAACCTGCCGTCCACCTATGGTTTGATTCACACATGTGGCCACAGCGGACAGCTTCGATCTTGGCACCCTGAGTATGCTCTTCTGCGCAGTCAGGCCGATCTTCTGCGGATGCCCTTTGATGTCTTGGTGATGCAAACATTGATTCCAACTAGCACTGTCAAAAAAACAGATCGCTGGAACTCATCGGCATGGGTTGTTCCTGCACTCACCGGACTCGATGCCACTGTCACGCAGTCAGTCACATGTTCTTTAAAAGAACTCACAGACGCTGAAGCAGAAGTCGAATTTGAAGGCAGTATTGAAGGAGCTGTCACTGGTTCGGCATCACGAGTTAACTTTGGTGGAGGACTCACGTTTGATCGACAGACAGGCATCATTCGTCAAGCCACCATCACGATGAAAGAAAAACGGACGGCTGGCCCTGTGAGCCCAGGAATCGATATCACGGCCACCATTCAGTGGTCGCAGGATCCAGTCATCACGACTGACCCCAACGTAAAAATTGAAGAACCAACAAATCAACAACTGTTGCTCAGTACCAAGGCTCCAGGAGGCCTTCGGTTTCGACATAGCCGACAATGGCATCTGTTCCATGAAACCGAATCGGTCATGATGCTTAGGCTCCTGAAAAATGGGCAGCTCATCGGGCAAGCCAACTTTTCCAAGGGCACCACAGTCAAACCAGGCGAACACACATCTGATGCAGAATTCGATCAAGACATCGGTGCTTCGGTCAGTGAACGCAAGGGGCGAGTTCTGCAAAGCCAAACGGTTCCCGTACAGAAGGGGTGGCGATTTAGGCAGGTACAAGCAACAGGAGCCGCCGCAAAAAAGACCATCCTGTGGGACTATTTTCTGTGTTCTGCTGACTCGGGGCAGCAGTTTTCCGTCGTATTTTCACACGCAAGTGAAGACGCAACTGATTTCGAAGCAGAACCACTGAAATTGCTTCAGAATTTTACCCTGCCAAAACGCCGCCGCCCTGCTCTGCCATTTCGATAGCCATTCTGCGATCTGTCACACCTTCTGAAGATTGCCTACGATTGAAATCCTAAACTTTTATAAAAAGGTGCCGGGATGGAATTTGTAGCGGCAACCACGAATTGTGCCGAAAATCGGTTGAATCAATGCATCTGGCCTGTGCAGACATCTTGCGGTCAGGGTGACTTGTTTCGTAACATAAGTACCGTAAATCCCCAATCTCTCCTTTTCCTTCAAGACGTTTGCTACTCCCAAAACGCAAGTGTCGCCAGAAACAGCAACATGAAACGAATCTACGCAGCAGCAATGCTGATAGCCTGTTCCTGCCTTGTCACCCCGACTTTGATGTCAGCGGATGGTACGACCAAGGTCACGGCTCAAGATGGCGAAACGGCTCAAGTGGTTGCCGACATGGTTGCCTCACGCCACATCAGCCATCCATCAATTAATGATGATATTGCAGACCGCTTGCTCAATCGATTCGTTGAACTTTGGGATCCACAAAAACTGTACTTCCTGAGCTCAGACATCGCCTTATTCAAAAAGTCATCAACGATTCTGGACGACCAAATTCGATCAGGCAACGTTGAATTTGCCAACACTGTCTTTGACCGTTTTCAAGAGCGAATGGCAGAACGAGCACCGCTGATCGATCAACTCATCGATCAAGAGCATGACTTCACCATTGATGAAGAAATGATTCTGGATCCAGATGATATCGATTTCGCGAAAACAGAAGCCGAACTCGCCGAACGATGGCGAAAACGCATCAAGTTTGACCTTCTGATGCTAAAAATGGATGACGAACAAAAAGACGATCCAAAGGAAAGTCTGAAAAAACGGTATGAGAGAAATCGCAGCTTGATGTCACAGACAGAAGGCCACGAAGTATTGGAACTTTACCTGTCTTCCCTGACACACTGTTTGGATCCACATTCAACCTACATGTCGCCTCAAACGCTTGACGAATTCCGTATGAATATGGAATTGAAACTGGAAGGCATTGGAGCACGCTTGCGTTGGGTGGATGGCTTCACAGTGGTTGAAGACGTCATCAAAGGTGGAGCTGCTGCTGCTCATGGAAGCTTGGTCAAGGGTGACAAAATCACGGGCGTTGACCCCGACGGTCCTGGCCCCAAAGAAATGATCAACGTCGTTGAAATGAAGCTGTCGAAAGTCGTCACGTTTATTCGAGGCAAAAGTGGAACCACGGTCACCTTGCGAATTCAAAAAGACGCAGGTGGTAACGAAACCTACACCATGAATCGCCAGCTGGTTGAACTGACCGAACAGCAAGTTCAGGGCAAGATCATCGAAGGCAACGACTGGATCGACGGACGCCCGAGTCGAATTGGAATTTTAAACATTCCGTCGTTCTATAAGGACTTTCGAGAAGCGAATCGAGGCGGCAACTTCCGTAGCACAACCAAAGACGTGCGGAAAGTTTTGGCTCAATTTAATCAAGCAAAGGTTGATACGCTGATCGTTGACCTGCGAACAAATGGCGGTGGAGCACTGGACGAAGCGATCGAAGTGTCCGGCCTGTTTATCCCCCAAGGCCCTGTTGTTCAAGTACGAGAACCCAACAACGCAGTGACATCAATGGCAGACGAAGATCCAGACATGGCATGGCGAAAGCCAATGGTTGTCGTTTGTAATCGACTCTCTGCATCTGCGTCTGAAATTTTCGCAGGAGCAATCAAAGACTATCGGCGAGGAATCGTTGTTGGAGATCGCACGACTCATGGTAAAGGCACAGTCCAAAATGTCATGACTGTTGTGAAACGAGCGGGCCTTTTCCAAGCGGGTATTCCTAGCGGAGCACTCAAACTCACCATCAGCAAGTTCTATCGAGTCAACGGAGATAGCACTCAGAACAAGGGAGTCGTTTCAGACGTCGTTCTTCCTTCCATCATGAATCATCGTGACATCGGAGAAGATTCGTTAGATAACGCACTCGCATTCGACCGCATTCCACGAGCTCGGTACATGCCGTTTACTGGCTACTACAGCGATTCCATCGTGAAGAGTCTCGGAAAGCAAAGCGAGACTCGCCTTGCAGCTGATGAAGACTTCCAAAAGCTCAACAAAAACATTGCTCGCTATGTGAAACGAAAAAACCGCAAGACGATTTCTTTGAACGAATCTGTTGTGCGAGCGGAAGAAGAAGAAATCAAACAAGAACGAAAAGAAGAAGAAGAGATCGCCGAGAAGGCCAGTGGAGCAAGTTCTGACGAGGATATTTTCCCTGAAAACTTCTATAACCGTGAACTCTTAAATATCACCTTGGATTACGCCGACCTTCTGAATCGTCGTCAAGCTTCCAACAACTGATTTCGCAATCAGTGTGAATTCAAACCACACAAAGTAAAAGTCTTGAAAACGTCGTTCCGAAATTCGGTTCGACGTTTTTTTGTGGCTTCAGTTTGCTGGAATTTTTGGCCCCTTACGCCTGCACGGACGGAATCTGTTCCGCTTTTGGCTAGGATCTTCAGAATGCCAGCTATTGTCGTCGAAAACTTAATTCGTACTTATCAGGTCTATCGCAAACGTGAAGGGCTGTGGGCCTCGTTGCGTGGACTCCTGCATCGTGACTACAAAGAAGTCCATGCTGTCAATGACATCAGTTTCGAAATTGATGAAGGAGAAATGGTTGCTTTTTTAGGCCCGAACGGTGCCGGAAAAACAACCACTCTGAAATTACTGTCGGGGCTCATCGTACCAACGTCTGGCCATGCATCTGTTTTGGGACACACTCCTTGGGAACGCGAAGACGCATACCGCCGACGTTTCAGCCTAGTCACAGGACAAAAGGAACAGTTGTGGTGGGATCTTCCCGCTCAGGAATCATTTCGGCTGCACAAAGAAATCTATCGAGTCAGCAATGCAGACTATAAAAGTCGCATCACTGAACTGTCCGAACTTCTCGAAGTCACCGACTTACTGGGACAACCTGTTCGAGAACTTTCACTCGGACAACGAATGAGAATGGAATTGATTGCCGCTCTGCTGCATCGTCCTGATGTGCTGTTTTTAGATGAACCAACCATTGGGCTGGATGTCATCAGTCAGCGACGAGTTCAACAGTTCCTGCGATATTATCAAAAGGAACAAGGGATCACTGTGATCCTCACAAGCCACTACATGAAAGACGTTGAAGCACTTTGCGAACGAGCCATCGTGATCAACAAAGGAAACGTCATTCACAACGGAGCACTGTCTGAAATCGTTGATCGATTTAGTCAGCACAAGATCATTGACTTGCATCTCGGACCAGAAGAAACGGCTCAAGGCATCGAACGCTTTGGCACAGTTCTGGAAAACCGATTTCCTGTCGTCCGAATTCAAATCCAGAAACAAGATGTTTCCGCGACATTGGCTCAACTGCTTTCAGAATACACCATCGAAGATGTCAGTGTGGCTGAACGCCCATTGGAAGACGTCATCGCCGAACTGTTTTCTGCTGATGACGATTCCTCTCCGTCAGATTTCAATGAGTCGTCGCAGACTGCCTGATTTTTTTCGCGCCCCGTTTTTGCTTGAACAGCATGTCATCAGTTGCATCAGAGTCCTTCACCGAACGCTTTCGTACTGGCATTCGAATCAAAGTACTGATTCTTAAGACCGCGACTGAAGAACGACTGATGTACCGAGGCGACTTTGCATTCGCCACATTGATCCGCTTTCTTCCAATTATTACTCAGCTGTTTCTTTGGCGAGCCATCTATGGCAACGACACATCAAAAAACCTGAGTGGCTATTCATTTGCCGCAATGGTTTCTTACTACCTGTTGGTCATGCTTTCACGAGCATTCAGCAGCATGCCGGGGCTTGCGAACAATATCGCTTTGTCTGTACGAGACGGTTCCATTAAGAAGTATCTTTTGCAACCGATCGATCTGCTGGACTACCTGCTATGGCAACGTATCGCTCATAAATTAGTCTACTACGCAGTCGCAACTGGCCCCTTTGCACTGGTGTTTTGGCTTTGTCGAGACTACCTACCAGCGTGGCCAGGAGGAGCCGTCATGACCGCATGGGTTTTGTCTCTCCTGATGGGATTTGCAATTGGCTTCCTGATTGAAAGCATCATTGGCTTGGTCTCGTTTTGGTTTTTAGAAGTCAGCTCACTGATCTTCATTTATATGATGATGAGCTACTTTCTTTCGGGCCACATGATCCCATTGGAATGGATGGAAGAGTGGATCCCATGGGTTAACTATCTGCCATTTAAGTATCTGGCCTATTTCCCGGCAGCCATCCTCTTAGGCAAAGTCCCCGCCGATTCACTCTGGATTGAACTCAGCATCGAACTGTGTTGGATTGTTGTCCTGTTCATTGCCGCTCGAGTTATCTTTCATCATGGCGTTCGGCGATACGGTGCATTCGGTGGATAAAAACGATGAATTTCAGAATGCAACAGTGACTTCCGCTCAACTCGATTCTTCTTCCCACACGGCACCAGCTGTTATCATCGATAGCATTCGCCATCCCGTCTTCATTGCCGCTTGGATTGCCAATCTGGTGATTGTCACGGCCAATGTTTCTACTTTCATATTTGCCGATTGGATCGCATGGCTGGCAGAAGGCAGCGCAACGGGCACCTATAACGAAGAACTGACAGGCCGAGTCATCCAGTATGGATTGATCGCATCAATCGTTTCTCGACTGTTCCTAGGCCAAGCCATCGATTACTTTGGAGTTCGCCGGATCTGGTTGATCAACAGTGTCCTTTGTCTTGCAGGACTCATTGTTTTTGCGACGCTGACTGAAGCATCTTGGTTGCTTTTCATGGCCAGAATTATCTTTGCCATCGGGATCGCGGGAATGTTTACCAGCAGCATGTTCCACATTCAATTGTGCGCTGACCCCAAACGACGAACCGAATTCATCGGACTCCTAGGAAGCAGTGGCTTTCTTGGAATGATCTTGGGGAGTCAAGTCGCAGATGCACTCCGCCACATCGCTGATGGCCAGCCACAAACTGCGTTCCGAATGATCTTTCTCTTCGCTGCGGCGATGATTGTGATCTACATCGGCTGTATTGCCATTGCCACTCGAAAAGACCGACCGACGGACCGTTCAAAAGCTCGCCCGAATCTGCTTGTTCTCATGACACGCTACTGGCCGGGCACAGTCATGCTGGTTGCCATTTCAATGGGAGCCGCTTTTTCGGTCCCTTCGATTTACTTAGTTCGATTCATGAAGAGCGAAGGATATGGAGGCATCAGTCTGTACTGGTCGACCTATGCCATCACAGCATTTCTACTCCGCCTGAAGACAGCTCGATTAAGCTCACATATTGGAAGGCACCGTCTGATCCTAGTTGGACTTGCCATTCAAGGAATGGGACTGTGGGCCATCGTTCCCATCAGCACCGGGTGGCAGGCTACCTTTTCAGCCTTCCTTTGCGGCTTTGGGCACGCCCTACTCTTCCCATCAATTGTTTCTTTAGGAGCAGGTGCTTTTCCAGTGGAATACCGAGGCAGTGGCACGAACCTGACTCTAGGTTTTTTCGACTGTGGAATCGCCCTGTCCGCGCCGCTGTTGGGGCGACTGATTGACTTGCCGGAATTCGAAGGCGAAGGCTTTCGACCAATGTTTGCAGTTGCCGGCACACTGCCTCTGGTTGTCGCTGCAATCTGGTACTGGCGAAGCCGAACGCTTGAAGACAATGAAATCGTCTCTCAAAGCCAATTGTCAATTCATCGCAGCACTTAGCAAGCGGTAAAGTCTAACGCACTCGAACTTCAATGTGGCTGCCAATCGGAGCTTCCGCCCACAACCGCCCCATGTGCTCAATACGAACAGAAGCAGCCGTTCTTCCACTGACAGAAACATCAGCAATCATTGGTAAATCTGTCACACGTCCTGCATACGTTCGATCGTCAGGAAAAATAAGATCGACTTGATCACCTGGCTGAACTCGATCAATTTGGCTCGTCGGAATGTTCACGGTCACAAACCGGCGATCAGTATGCAGAAGCTTCAACATGATTTCTCCGGCTCCCATCGAATCACCAACTCGATAACGCACTTGGCCAACTCGACCGTAACCTGGACATGCAACAGAAACATCACGGCTGAGTTCTTGCATCATTTTCAGCTTGCGTTTATTTTCATCGAGCTGGCTTTTCAATGTCTCAACACCAGCTGCTCGACGAACCTGCTCCGGAAGAGTCAATCGCAAATCTTCTAGGCGAGCCAACCGTTGCTGTACGGTCTGAGCTTCCAGTTGCAGCATCGCGGAACGTTTCGGTTCATTGGCCATGGCAATTCGAGCCATCGGCTTGCCCGTCGGAACGGCATGCTGAGGAACTGCCCTAGAAACAGGCAGTGGAACCGAATTTTCAGTCTCTGGAACAGGAGAACTGGCTCCAGAAGAAGCAAAAAACATGAACCCGTTGGGAACAGACCGAGCAATCACTTCATGAGAAGCCGAAACCGGTTTGACGTTCAACCGGGCTGTGTTCACTGTTTGAGGATCATAAGCAATTTCAGCGTCATCTCCCCCATAAGGATGAGCTGTCGGCAAACTCACGGATCTGAGTAACTCTGGAGCACCACGTTTGACTTCCTGAATCAAGTGAGCGCGAGTCTGCATTTCAACGATTTCACTTTCAACATCTCGCACACGCCACTCTAAATCAAGTGATGCTTGAGCTTCTGCTCGCTGCAACTGCTGACGAAGTTCTTGAACGCGGCGTCCTTGATCATCGATCATTGCCAAATGCTCAGTCTTCTCCAGAGTGAGCAACGGCTGGCCCGTAAAGACTTCATCGCCCGCTTGGACATGAGCTGATAGCAGGCGAGAAGGAGCTGGAACTCGAATTGATGTAATCTCTGCAGACAGAACTCCTTGGAACGCCTGATCTCGCTGAAGATTCAGCCAATACACGACAATGCAACCCACCATTGTCGCAAACACCAATAATGTGGCTGTACGTACGAACGATGCTGGCAGGACTTCTGATTTCGTGATCACGGCTTGGTCACTACGAGGCACGTAGCACAATTCGTTCGCTTGCTCGACCCAACGCTCATCAAGTAATGAGCTAACAGCCATTCCTAACTCGTCAGCAAAGGCAGCAACTTCTCGGCGTTCCCAAAGGGCAATTTGTGCCAACTGATAAACGCCAAGGCGATTTAACTGCACTGCTTCGCGAGTCTGAATCCCACGTATTAAAGTTAAATCGTCGCTTCCTAACGGGCGCCGATCAAATACGAGGCCATACCGACGATCAATGCGATAGCCGTGTGAAATTTGGTCCAACACTGGACTTGCTCCGGGTCCTGACATGGTCTTAATGCCTTGAAACTCACACTGATCTGCTTGCCTTGGAACACTCAACCTGACGTGCCACTCAGCCCCCGCAAAGTTGACTCCCCCGGCTCCAATAGCCTCGCCAGCAGAATTGCGGCGCACTTACAAACTTTGCCTATCCCCATCCATCGGCAAGGATGGCTGATTTGATCCACTGTTTTCCGCAATCATAAAGACCGATTCAACCAAAAGAATCGTATGATTCGCCAACAACCCAGTGGTACTGGCCGGAAGTCTGGCAACATAGGCAAACACAATGCCGATTCAGACCACTATGGTCACTGAGGCTTGGTATCAGGCAATCTTTCAGCAAGAATTGCCTCTTTTGCCAAACAGGCTCTTTCCCAACAAGTTAAGGCCCTAAACCAGATGTCTGATCTGCTCCCCCAAATTTCTGAGCGGAATGCGAATAACGCTCAACAATTTTCTTCCGGCAAAACTCATTGAATTCAATGGATTTGGTATACTTCCAACACCATCAGTCAGAAGGCGACAATTCGCAATTGCGACAGAATAATCGAGTGCAAAAATAAGCACATGAAGCGTCTCAAAATAGACTCGCTTCCAAATGAAAGACGTCAAACTTCAAAGCGACTTATTTAACCAGCGCCAACGACAGTAACCCCGAATCTATCGGAACCCCTCGTTATGAATACCACTGTAATGTGCCTCGCCATGACCCTTGTCTCTGGGTTCACTCTCCAACTTGCCGGCACCCAAGATACGCCACTGCAGCAAGACGCCACACAGCAA
>CAYTUE010000002.1:0-7647 GCA_964441085.1 uncultured Planctomycetaceae bacterium | reverse complement strand
AAACTGTGATCACACATTCCACTTTCCGGCCAGTGATCCCCGCATCAGCAACATCAAGTTTTCAGCAAGGCAAACAGGAACGCCCGCTGAAAGTCAAAATTTATCCGTTCTACAATAAGCTGCCAGTGAACGATAAGTGCTTGATTGCCATCGAACTGGACATCGCCAAAGGATGGCACATTAACGCCAACCCAGCGAACCCAGACTGGATGAAGCCAACTGTGGTGTCTCTGAAATCAAAGCACGACATTAAACTCTCAAAGATCAAATACCCAAAGCACCATAAACTTCCAGTCGATGGGTCCCCAGACCCCTATCACGTTTATGATGGTAAAACGATTGTCTACCTACAGCTGGAAATGAAAAACCTATCCCCAGCAGAAAAAGTGGAACTGGAATTCCATGTCAACTTCCAAGGATGCAATTCGGAACAATGCCTGCCTCCTGATTCCATCGTCATGAAAGGCAAGCTCCAAGTCGCCGCTGCCGGCGAAACGCTTAAAAAGATAAACGCAGATAAGTTCCCCAAGCCCAAAAAGAAACCTGAACAAAAACCGGCTCCTTAGTCGCACAGTCGTTGTCAATTTAAATTGCGGTTACCATTCTCAGATGAAAAATTGGCGAGCCAAAAGGTCATCGCGATTTCAGTCACAGGCATGCTGCTTGCCAGAACACATCAACTCGAAGCATCTCTGCAAGACATTCCAGACTCTAAAACAAAAGACACCCAGCAGATGGGACAACAAGCCATCACCGGAAACGACCTGATCCGCGAAACGCTGATCATGATTGAATACCCATCAATCGCCGCCATTCCGCTTGGCCGAGCCCTAGGACGGCTGTACGAATCAGGCACCGCGCGGTTGCTAAAAAATGGTCCTAAACTCTCGTACATCCTTGCTCTGCCAACAGCACCTCTGGGTGCCTTGCTTTACGTATGGCAAAAACTGGTTGGTGACCGCTATGTGCTGACAAATCAAACTCTCAGCATCCAAACCGCTTTCAAACGTCGCACCAAACAAAGCGTTCGCCTAGATGAAATCAGTGAAGTACAACCTCACAGCCAAACAGGTGATACGTTCTTCCACTCCGCTGACCTAGCAATCATCGACAACCACGCTGAACAAAGAATCGTGCTCGCTGGAGTCAAAGAGCCGAAGGCGTTTCGTAATGCCATCCAGCAAGCCGTTGCCGCACGAGCACAAATTGCCATTGCAACAGCCAGAATTGAATCACGAAAAGCCCAAACGACACCCGAATAACGAGCCCTGCTTGAATCAACGAGACGTCGGAATGGCAAGAGGTTCCAGCGGCGAGACTTACGAGTGGGCATTGTCTCGATTGAAAACGGGAGTGAACGCTGGTCACCAAAGTCGCCAGACTTTGGCTTTTACGACTCATTCGAATCAGAAGTCAGTCTCTGCAATAAATCACGAAACTGCGAAATCGATTGATCTTTCGTAAACACAGATTCTGCCACACGCCGCGCATTTTTGCACATCCGCTGCTGTCGTTCTGGGTCAGCCTTCAATTCAGAAATCGCTGAAACAATGGCCGGAATATTGTCTGGAGCAACCGTGATTCCCACGTCATGCTGGACTGTAATTTGATTCAGATCAGACGCCGGTAAAGCATTCGTTAAATACGGACGACCCGCTGCCAAGACACCGTAAAGTTTGCTCGGCATTAAGCACTGACTCAGCGCCCCGGTGAGTGGAATCAAATGTAAGTCGGCCGCACTCAGGCTCTGACACAATTCACTGCGAGGCTGGTAGTCGAAAAAAGAAACATTCGAAAGTTCAAGTTCAGAGACCATCTTCTGAAGCTCGGCCTTGCGAGCTCCACGACCAATGAATGCAAACGCAATGTCCGGGTCACGACTGAGTTCCTTGGCGGCAAGAACAAAGTTCTCCAACCTTTGAGTCAGTCCAAGGTTTCCAGAATACATCACCAAAAACTTATCCTGAAAACCGTTGTCAGCGCGAAACCGATTCTCACCTTCAATGGGTCGGATACTTTCGGAATCTGCCCAGTTCGGAATGACTTCAATTTGACGAGGTGTCACTCCACCTTCGGTCAGCAGCCCCTTCATGTCCTCACTCAAGACAACCATTGCGTGACAACGTGAATAGACTTCGAATAGTTTCGAGCGAAGCCGTTTCACCCAACCCCTGTCTTTAATCTTGCCCAGCGCAACGGCAATGTCAGGGTAGATGTCCTGCAAATAGCCAATCATTTTTGCGTTTGTCCGACGGTGCAACCGATCAGCAACAAACGGAAGAAGAAAAGGGTCTGTTTCAAAGACCACCACATCAGGAGTAGGAATCTGAACAATTCGGCGACGACAAGCTGCCGCAAACGAAATGAAGTTCAACGCTTTGAGTGGCAAACTCGCCTTGGCAAATCGAGTGTGCTTGACCCGATGAATCTGAACACCATTGTGAGACTGAACCGTTTCCCACTCATTGTCTTCAATCGTGGCATTAGGAGCCCCCACCAAAACATGAACTTCAAACGATTCCGCTAACGCCTCACACAACTCTGTTAAAAGCTGACCTGTTGCTTCCGAATCCGGCCAGTACGAACGATTAACAAAAAGAATGCGAGGTTGGGACATAGGAAGCTGAGTCATAAAAGACTGCGATTCTGAACGTTCATATCAGCGCGGAACATGTTTTCTGGAGTGCCTCTGTAACTTCCCAAAGGAACCGTCTCTTCAATGCAACTTGTGATCTTAAGTCAAGAAGAACCAGAGTACACATGAGCTTGTATACGCAATGGACTCCCTAACGCAAATTCAAAACACGATCGACATCGATTTCAGTATTGAACATGCGTTCATCCCCTCACCCCCAACCAAAACCCATCAATAACTAATCTAAAAAACGCGTCCGCTCAGCCGCTGTCGGCAATCTGCACGACTCACTTTTTCCGTAAATCCGGTAACGAATTCGAGCCACAAAACGGTATACAAGGTTTCGCACAGGCGACGGGATCAGCCACAACAAACTTCCCAGCACGCCCCACATCCCTCCAATCACCCACAGAATTCGAATCAAAGCCGACGTTCGTAAGTGCAGCTTGCCACTCTGTAAAAACACAAACGTGTTCAGGTGTTTTCGTATCGCCATTGGAACATGCTGTTCTGCCGTTTGCCCCTGCAACGGAGCAAACTGAAGCTGCTCGGCAGAATCACGAGCCATCAAAAAATTGACCGTCTTGTTACACATTCCACACACACCGTCAAAGAAAACCACCCGATCAGGAGCAGTCGTTTTGCCAGCTCCATCAACTGAATCAGCGAAGTCTTCAACAAATTTCGGCGACATAACAAGACCGTAGAATAAAAGTTCCGCCCGAATTCAAATAACACGAAAGTGCGAACCGTGACATATTGTCCGCCACACGGAACCCATGTTCACTCGTTCCGAGTCAACAATTCGGGAAATCTCATAATCCACACGCAACACGTCAGCCCGCCAAGCCATCATCGCTCCGGCAGCATCACCTGATCAAGCAGAAACGAAAAGTTCGCCTCGAGCAAATCGCACTGCCGAAAAGCAAGTGAACTCACCCGGTCACCGTGTCCGCCCTAGTGAGATTCTTGATCGCCAAGTATGGTATGCAAAAAATTCACTTTGCACGAGACAGGCATGCCCCATGCAATCTTCCGATATCGCAAGCGACAACAAAGAAGCAACCAGTAAAAGCCTGCTGGGCTACCTGCTGATGAGTTTTCTGACAGCCGCCAATGACAACATGTTTCGGTGGTTGATTGTGCCTATTGCCAAATACCAATACGGCAATATTCCCGGTTTGACGGCGGAACAAAAAGCTGGAAATGAATCCTTTGTGTTGGCTCTTGGGCTAGCCAGTTTCATTGTTCCGTCGATCATCTTCGCGACGTGGTCCGGATGGGTGGCCGATCGTTTTAGCAAAAGATCATCGATCCTAGCTCTCAAGATTGCTGAGCTGATCATCATGATTCTCGGCATGGTCTCCATCTGGTTTGGCAACATGCCAGCCATGTTCGTCGTTCTCTTTCTGACTGGAACTCAAAGCGCGCTCTTAAGCACGGCCAAATTCGGACTCATTCCTGAACTTGTTCCGCGCGAAGGGCTCAGTCGCTTAAATGGACTGATGGGATTGGTCACGCTACTGGCCGTCATCGGAGGAACGGTTGCCGGAAACTTTCTATATGCAGCAACTGCCCCTGATGGGCGTCACGCACTTTGGATCAGCGCTTTCGCCATTATTGGAACATCATTGTTTGGAATTGTGTCCGCCGTCATCATTCCACGAGTCCAAGCTGCTAGCCCCGCAATCCACTTTCCTTGGAATCCCATTCAAAGCTCGATAAAAGATCTCAAACTGCTGCTTGCAGATCGAGCCATTCTGCGTGTCACCCTTGGAATTGCCTTCTTTTGGTCACTCGCCGCGCTGGCTCAAATCAACATCGACACCTTCGTCATCAATAGCCTGCACCTTGACCAAACAAGCGTCGGTATTTTCTTAGCCGTACTTTCAATAGGCGTCGGTCTGGGAAGTGTACTGGCGGGACGGTGGTCGGAGGGCCGAGTCGAATTGGGAATGGTACCTCTGGGAGCCGCTCTCATGGCCGCTGCCTGCGGTCTCGCCTACTTCAGCGCCACCATGCCGATCATCTTTGGAATCTCACTGTTAGCGATTGGCACGGGCGGCGGCCTTTTCAACGTGCCACTGAATTCGTTTGTTCAAGATCGCAGCCCCCATCAGTCTCTGGGAGCAATTCTCGCGGCCGGAAATCAAATCACTTCTATCGGAGTACTCGGGGTTTCTGTGTTGTTTCCACTTCTGATGTCAGGACTGGGAACATCGCCAGCGGAAGTATTTCTGCTGGCGGGCATCGGCACACTACCGATCCTTATTTATGCCGTTGTTCTCATTCCTCAAGCCACCATTCGCTTTGTCGTCTGGTTGCTAAGCAAAACAGCCTATCGAGTTCGCACATTTGACTCACAAAATATCCCAGCCACAGGCTCAGCACTGATCGTGGCAAATCATGTCAGTTGGATCGACGGCATTCTCCTGCTACTCACAAGCCCTCGCCCCATCCGCATGATCGTCTATGCAGACTACTGCAAAGGCCCTTTCGTTCGACGACTGGCCAAGTTATTTGATGTCATTCCTATCAAGTCAACCGACGGGCCTCGAGCACTGATGCAGTCAATCACGACCGCTCGAGACGCCTTAAAGTCAGGCGACCTTGTCTGCATTTTTGCCGAAGGAGCCATCACCCGCACGGGAGAACTGCAAGAATTCGAGCGAGGAATGTTGAAGATTCTCAAGGGAACACAAGCCCCCGTGCTTCCCGTTTATCTAGACGAACTCTGGGGAAGTATTTTCAGCTACGAAGGCGGCCGATTTTTCTGGAAAAAACCAAAGCACTGGCCTTACCCAGTTACCGTCCAATTCGGCCCACTCATTGACTACTCGGACGTGACAGATGTCGATATCGTTCGTGATCGAATTCTTGAATTAAAATCACGCTGCCAAGCTCACCGAAAGGAAACCGAAATGATCCCCGCCCTTCGATTCATTAAAGAATGTCGATCTTCTTGGGGACGTCAAAAAGTCGCCGATGGCGCTGGCACAGAACTCACGGGGGGCCGCCTACTCACCAGCGTATTCGCTTTCCGAAAACTCTTAGTCGATTCCGTCCTGACTCCAGAAGATGAAATCGTCGGCTTGTTTGTTCCGCCATCAGTCGGAGGAGCCATCGCAAATCTTGCGATGGCAGTCGCGGGAAAAGTCACCGCGAATCTCAATTACACACTGTCTGAAGAAGTCGTCAACTTCTGCATTCAAGAAGCAAACATTAAGACCGTGATCACCAGCAAGGCCTTCATGGAAAAACGCCCCATGAACCTGAATGCCAAGCTGGTGTACCTTGAAGATTTGAAGACTCAAATCACTGGCTTTGCAAAGATCAAAGCCCTGCTCGCCGCAAAGTTCAAATCACAAGCATCAATCGAAGCCAGCTTCGGACTCAGCACGGTCAAGCCTGATGATTTAATGACCATCATCTTCACATCAGGTTCCACAGGAGAACCCAAGGGAGTCATGCTGTCTCACACCAACATCAATTCCAACTTAGATGCCGTCAGCGAAATGGTAGAACTTCGAAAGTCAGATACTCTTCTTGGTGTCCTGCCGTTCTTTCATTCTTTCGGCTATACGATCACACTTTGGATGCCAGCAACGTGTTCTCCAGCAGCCGTATACCATTTCAACCCATTGGAATCTCGAGTCGTCGCCAAACTAACGGCTCAGCACAAAGCCACCATCCTGACAGCAACCCCAACCTTCCTGCGTTCCTATATGAAACGCTGTAGCACTGAAGACATGGCCACCATGAATCTCGTGATCGTTGGAGCAGAAAAGATGCCTCCAGAATTACGACAAGCATGGAAAGATAAATACGGATACGAACCGTCAGAAGGCTACGGAACCACCGAACTGTCTCCACTGGCATCTGTTAATGTTCCCGACAATCGAATGCACTCTCCCGGAGTGGGAACGAAACACGGAACCGTTGGAAGAGCGATCCCGAATGCGATCGCTCAAGCTTTTGATGCCGATTCCAATGAACCACTTGGCCCCAATACGGAAGGGATTTTGAAAATCAAAGGCCCCAACATCATGCTGGGCTACCTGAATAAGCCCGACAAAACTGCCGAACTGATTCAAGACGGTTGGTACAACACGGGAGACATGGCCAAGATCGATGAAGACGGTTTCATCGAAATTACGGGCCGCCAAAGTCGCTTCAGTAAAATCGGTGGCGAGATGGTGCCACATATTCGCATCGAACAAGAACTCACAAGAATCCTCGACGACGACCTGACCGACGAACCAGAAGTCCTGTGTGCCGTCACAGCTGTACCTGACGCCAAAAAGGGAGAACGCTTAATCGTGTTGCACAAATCCTGCAACAAGCCAATCCCTCAAGCAATCGACGAACTCAAAGCTTGCGGCATTCCCAACCTGTGGCTGCCATCGCAAGAAAGCTTCTTAGAGCTAGAACAAATTCCCCTTCTAGGCAGCGGCAAGCTTAACCTGAAAGCTGTCAAAGAAGTCGCACTGAAACACTTCGGTTAGAGTAACCTGCGAAAGCATTTACACAGCCTGCCCCGCGGGCACACAGCAAATCAAACTGCTGGAGACAACGTCGAAGTTGATTGCAGCATGCAAGCAACTCTGTTTCGCAAAGAACTTCTTATGAAAGTTGAACATCAACCAGACAAGTTTTGCTGAATTCATTGTCACACGTTCATTGATTGTGCGTTTTTCCTAAAGCGAACGGTTTTCACAATGAGCATGAAACACGGGTGGTCGATTTTTGTAGGCGCCCTCGCAGTTGGCACAGGACTCATCTACATTACAACTCGGCACCCAGACGAATCTGTACAAGCCTGCCGCCAAAAAATGAAGTTCATTGGATCGGGGTTTCATCAATATCACGATGCCAACCAGCATTTTCCTTCCGCCCTTTCCACTTCAAAACCTCATCACAGTTGGCGAATCGCATTGCTACCTTGGCTCGGTGAGCAGGAACTGTATCAACAATACGATCAGTCCACGGCATGGGACTCGCCTGCAAACCAA
>CAYTUE010000001.1:88145-101445 GCA_964441085.1 uncultured Planctomycetaceae bacterium | reverse complement strand
TATCAGCCCAGTGGTCCTGTTTCGCCTAAGGAATGCCTCGCACAATGGTGGGGCCGATGAGCTTGGTGACCCATACCGGAAGCTTTTGCCAAGTCGCGATCATCAGGTCGAACTTTCCGCTGTTGGGGCGAGCATCGCTTACACTTCCCTTGCGGCTACAGTACTGCCACACAGCAGGAAATTCTTCACTGCCCCACTGCTTTTTAAACTTGTGAGTTCCTGCATCCGTACTGCTGCGACCGAAGTCGAAGGTTTGTTGCCCACGTTCGATCGCCCGCGATAAAGCGTGCCAGTACATCAGCATGTTGACGCTCAGTCGATTGTAGTCTCTTAAAGCGCTCGCGCTGGGAATTAATGTTGTGCCCGGCCCGTGCAACAAAAAGCCCGATGCGGCAGGTGTGCCGTTATGAAAGACGGTGCAGATTTCCGCTCCGTCTGGAAACCTGTCGAGCATTTCACTGAACAGTGACTTTGGGAAAGGCGGAGTTCCCAGATCTCGCATGTTCCGACAGAAGATCGAATAGAAATCCTTCAGCATTTCATGCCGGCCAAATTTAACCGTCAATTCTTCGTTGTTTCGAGGTTTACGGACTTGGCTACGGACCTTTGATTTGAGACTGTCCCACAACCCATCTTGAGTGTCAGGCAGAGAAAGCCGCATGTGGACTTTTTCTGTGTTTTCCGCGTTCAGTTTTTCGTGTTCGCTGCGTTGTTCATGACGCAGTTCCAAGTGTTTGACGTCGAGTTCATTGGCAAGTTGAATGGCTCGATCAATGAGAGCTTCTGCGATGCTTTCGTTGTCTGCAAGGACTCCACCGGTATTCAGGTACGGTTGGCTGGCAAGGAACTTTCCAAATAAGGGGCCCGATACAAATGCGAGTGGCAGGATTCCAACAATTTGAGATCCTTGACGACACCAGATAAAGTAGGTTTGATGCTTGAGCGCTTTGGTAAAGATATCACTCCATTGGCTTTGTAGGTGGAACCCAGCGTAGCCAAATTTTTGACAGTAGTCGTCCCAACCATCGGGCGCAGCTTTGGCCAACTGCACTTCGGCTGTTGTCGAGGCGGGCTGGTTTGGTTGATTCGTTTCAGATGTTGAAGCGGGGTTTTCCATCGTCGTCATTATTCTGATGCCAAGCCAGTGGACGTAAGTTGATCTGTTTGTGTGTCGGAATCTGTCCGTTGTTTTGCGGCGTTCCGACAGGTCTGGAATTCGGGAAGTTGGTCATAGACTTCCACCATGCGTGCCATGCGATGACGGAAGCTAAATTCGGTTTCTACGGTGTGTCGTCCGGCTTTGGCCAATCGATCTCGTAGTTGCGAATCTTGCAACAGGCTTCTTAAACCCGACTGAAGTTGCGGCACGCTGCCACAATCAATCACAATTCCATTTTCGCCGTCAGTCACCAGTCGAGGAATCCCGTTGACTCGAGTCGCCAGCACGGATCGTCCCGTGGCCATTGCTTCCAGAACAACATTGGGGAGCCCTTCTCTGAGGCTGCTCAATACAAACACATCGATGGCTCGATAAAGCGTTCTTGGGTCGCTCAGAAAACCAGCCAGTTGAATGCGGTCCTGCATGCCACATTCTTCAATCTGCTGTTGAAGTTGTTCCTTAAGATGACCTTCGCCAGCGATGACGAGTCCGACATCAAAGCCTTCCGCCACAAGCTCGGTGACGGCTTTGATCAGGAGGTCGAATCCTTTTTCTTCTGAAAGTCGGCCACAGGCACCTAACAGAATTCGATTGCCGGTTGCTGAAAATTTGGCACGTTCTGTTTCGGTGGCGGCAGACATGTCGTAGTCGTCAGCGACGATGGCATTGTCAATCAGATGCAATCTTTCGTCAGCAAGCTTCAGTCGACTGCATGCGTCATGCAGGTCTTGCGACACGCAGACGACCTGCTGGTAGCGTTTCAAGCAAAACCGGTCGATGGCGTAGTACAGAGGCGTTTTCCATGTTCTACGAACCCAACCATGAGTGGTTGTGACAAGATGCATCGGGTGGTGACGTTTGACCATCAAACCGACTGCGTTACTTTTGTAGTCGTGAGCGTGCCAGACAGTCACGTTCTTTTCGCGGCACACTTGAAGGCACTGGCTGATGACGGATCGATCCAATGGACCAGAATCGTCGACTCCTATAATTGGCGCATTGGATGCTTGGGCTTTTTGTTGTAGCGTGGCAAAGCCGTCATCACCGGGTGGTCTCATAAAAAGACAGGCAGAATCGATGCCGTGTTCTTTAAGAAATCGAGGGGAATTGAGGATCGTTTTTTCGGGGCCCCCACCGGTTCCAGTGACGACTCGCGTATGTAACACAAATGGAGATTTGGGGTGTTCTTGGTTTGTCATTTTAGTCCGCCGTTTTCTTGGCAAGTGACAGGCAGGCGAAGTTGCAATTCAGCTGCCTTGGACTTCCAGCTTTCGTCTTGAAGACGTTGTCGAGCAATATACTGATCGGTAGGAACGCTGCTGTGAATTCGTTGAATGACCGTAGCCGCGAATTGTTCGGGAGTCTTACAAATATCAAGACAGTCATGCCATTCTTCGACAGCTGGCAGACGACTCACGACAACCGGCTTTCCTGTTGCGAGGTATTCTTTCATTTTAAGTGGCTGCATGGCTCGAGTTACCGGCAGGTCGGCATACGGCATGATGAGCGCGTCTGCTTGGGCAGCAATTTGAGGCAGAAGTTGAAAGGGGCGAGGCCCAATCAGATGAACGTTATCAAGGTCTTTTAACCGCTCATCAGGATCTTGCTGAGGCCCCACAAGGACAATCTGCCCCTCTTCCATTTTCTGTGACAATGCGATCAACATATCGACACTGAGACGTTGATCGACGACTCCCCAAAAGACGGCCAACGGCCCCTGAAGGTTGTCGGGAAGTGCGTTCGTTGGTTCAGGGGATTTCGCGGTTGACGATTCCGTCTCTGGTGAATCGCCAGCACTCCAGTAATCAAGATCGACACCATGAGTCAACAGATGAGATGTTCGGCCTTGAGACGCCATGAATCTTTGTAAGGTATTGCTGACAGCGACAATTTCGTCTGCTCGCTGAATCATCTGCACATCCATCAGTCTCAATGTGTCACCGTCGAGTCCTGGCCATTCTCCAAAATCGTCGACGCAGTAATACAGCCACTTATTCACTGGCAGACGGCCGCACAAATCAGCGGTAATCGGCAAGGTACTGATTGCTGTTACCGGCTGTGGCAACGCTTTGATTAATGGAGCCAATTGACGATTGAGCAGATAGGAATTCAGGCGGCGGTCGTAGGACTTTGAAAACCAAGGCCACATTCGTGGATTGACGACTCGGAGATTATGATGCATATCCACCGCGTCTGCGTCTTCGGGACGAGGCGAAGACATGCTCCACTGTCGTACCTTTTCACGCACACGGCGAAACGTTGCCATGTCGATGCGCGGTGCTCGGGTACCAATCGTATTCACCCAGAGAACTCGATAAGACGGCAACAGCTGCCTGATTAAATGTTGGCAACTGCTGGGGTGGCGTCCCCAATCGTCTGAAAAGACAACCAAGGATGCTGGTTGAGATGTTTCAGGCGTCATTGATCATCTCCTGATACATGTTTGCATAGCCAGACAGCATACTTTGAATTGAAAAGCTTTCTTCGGCACGGACGTGCCCTGCTTCTGCAACTGATTTCTGTAAGGCAGCGTCTTGGGACAATCGAACAAGATGGCTTGCTAGGCTGGCACTATCTTTGGCTTGCGACAAGAAGCCCGATTTTCCGTCAGTGATCATTTCAGGAATCCCTCCCACAGCAGTGGATATGACAGGCAGACGAGCTGCCATGGCTTCGATAATCGTCAGCGGAATGCCTTCGCTGATGCTGGTCATCAGGAAACAGTCTGAGGCCGCAAGTAGATCAGCGATGTCGTTTCGGTTCCCCGCAAGGACAACGTTGCTTTCGACATTGCGGTGTTGGATTTCTTTTTCAATCGATTCGCGTTGATCGCCTTCGCCAACAATCAGCAACTTAATGTGTGGATTGTGTTTTCTGGCTTCATCAATTGTGGCGATGGCCGTTAGGTGATCTTTTAATTCGTGAAGTCTGGCCACTTGAACGGCGACGAAATCATCTTCGCTGAATCCAAAGCTGGAACGCAGCGTGTTTCTTTTCGCCGCGTCACCTGACCCCAATGACTGCAAGTCGACTCCATTGTAAACCACTTCGCATCGATCGGCGGGAAGTCCTTCGTTGTCAATGAGTGCTTGCCGGACGGCTTCGCCACAGCCCACTAATCGATCTCTTCGCTTCAGTAGCAAACGGTTCACGATGCTACGTTTTCGGCTGGAAGAATCTGGGAAATGACGACCATGTTCGGTAAACAGCACAGGCCGACGTCCCAGTAGTCCTCGACTTAACATTGCCTGGAAGAAAGGTGTGTATTGGTGAGCATGCAGAATGTCGACATTGTTTTGATCCGCGAATGCTCTGAGCCTCTTCGCACAGCCTCGGTCGATACCCGGTTGCCGGTGCAGGTGCTCGACGACAAAGCCGTCCGCTTGAAGTTGCAAACCAATTTCTCCCACATCATCAAGCACAGCCACAAGACAGCGAAATTGATCGCTGAGCTGACGAACCATAATGTCCACAAGCACTTCCGCCCCACCAACTCCTAACGCATGAATCACATGGCATACTGTAGGACGTTGATCGGTGGTTGTGTTGGCAGGATTGTCAGTTCCCTGAATCATGGTAGACCTGTGAGTGACGATTGAATTTAAAAGAGAGGAAAGGTTGGTGATTTGCTGTGTTGGAAGTGACAGAGCAAGCTCTGTTGAAGAGATGGTTGATCGATGCGGTTTGCTGATGTGATATGATTGGGCTGCGTTATTTTCTTAGGACTTTGTTTGTTTCTTGAACGCATCCCACGATTGCCGAATCGTGCTGGGACGAGTGTTCTTTAAAACGGCCTTCAGCAGTTGGATGGGGTTTTTTAGAGTACTTTTGACTCGCTGCTTCTGCAGTTCAAACATAGTCCATTGCGTTGGCGTGGGTTTTGATTTGCTGACAGGAAACCGATCGCCATCGTTGCATGCGTGATATCGTTGTCTTAACCCTTCAGTCATGATGATGCTCAGGCATCGCGATGAATTGTGTGCATCTCCAAAGCGATACAGGTCAGCCCAAGCGGTTTCCTGAATTTTGTCTGCGGCCTTGTTCATTGCGGACTTTGCATCAGCATCGTCGCAGCACGATGCCGCGATTCGTAGAACATTAGCTTTTCGGAAATCTTGAGCAGCCCACGCTTCAGTTGGGTATTCTAAGTCTTCAGGTACTGAAAGTGTTGGCTTTTCACTTTTTGCCATCCAATGTCCGTAGTGAACAAGCGTCTGTCGGACGTACTCGTAGGAATCGTCCAACTGGTCATCGCCCATTTTTATATGCAGGTAACGCCCCAGCGCTGTCAGGCATACGGAATAAGACCAGTGACCTTCTGCATCCGCTAAGTGCAAAGCATCGCAGTCTTGATTTGGATGAACAGATCGCCGAATCAACTGTTCGGCCTTGGCCATGTACTTTGGATCTGCTGTCAGTAGCCAGCCGTCTAGGCAAGCGTTGATGGAATTTCCGACTCCTCGGCCAGGACCGTGAAAGTCATCGAATACCGTTTTCGATGCCAGACCTGTATGCCCCGAATCAATTGTTCCAAACAGAGTTTGTCGACCATCATCCATATTGATGACCCAATCCGCTAGGCTCAGCACGGATTCTCGAGCTTCTGTATTCCCCGTCAGGAAGTAATAATACAGCAGTCCCGTTGGGTAGTTGTGTTCGTTGGAGGGGCCTCCACCATAACCGCCATCCCCCGCATTCTTCTTTGAATATGTGCGATGGGTGGCTGTTTGTGCATCAACGTAGTGATCGGTGTGCCAAAACAAGCCTCCATTAAAACAGGCTCGATCTTGATCGGTGTGGTAGATGTCGATATCCATGACGTGTCGAGCCATCGGATCAAACAGGTCATACCACGTGGCATCGCCAGACACGATCAGGTTTTGAATGGCACCAAAAATCAAATCGAATTGATTGTTGTAGTGCGAAACAATGGTATTGGTTCCAGCGAAGTGAGTCTGTTCGTGATCCGCATGAATGTCCCCAAAGTTTCGCCACCCATATTCATCGATCGCCTCACGACGTTTTTTAAGCGAACGGTCGCCGGAGCGAGCTGATGTTAAATAGGTGTCCAGACGTTTATGCTGGTCTGGATTCTGAAGCGCAGACTGTTCGGCATTGGGTAGCCAAGGAATCACATTGCAATTTCGGACCCAGTCTGAATCAGGAAGAACGCGCGGCGGTGCATGCACCCAAGAAAGGGCGTTTTCGACTGTCGATGACGATTTGGAATCGTGAGAAAAGACAAATCGTTTTGTCTTTTGTTCTCCTCCCTGCAGTTCATAGGAAGCCGTCTTTGTCTGCGGAAACAGACCCACTGACACTGTTCCAAAATCTGGTTGACAATCGATCCCGTTGGGGAACTGCTGCCAAAATTCCGGAACGGCAACTTGTAACTGCCCGTCTTGATTGGCAAGGCAGATTGTGGGAGACGCTTGCGTGCCTTCGCCATTGCGGTCGCCCGCGGTGACATAAAATCCGTTTTGTTGAACGGTCGACCGACCGTTGGCATCAACATGATTGGAACTGTTCCAATTTGTTTCGCCGCTGCTGTGTTGGATCAGTGTGAACGGGCCATCTGTTCGATCCATCGTAGCTGAAGGACCATTGAGGTTGACTGTCAACTGGCTGTTCTGTGAACTGGCGGAACTCATTTGCAGATGCACCCCACCAAAGTGGAATGATCCTTGATCGCCAAGATCCCACAACCCACCAGCGTGAATCGCGCGTTGCTTGTTGCGAATTCGAGTCGACACATCAACCGTGCCTGTGGTGGGCCAGACATCGAACGTGAGCTTCAGTTCAATGTCAGGGGACTGATTGAGACAGAGCGTGGATTCAAAACGCTGCCGATGAATCGTTTTGCTTGTTTGATTCAGTGATTCGACAGACAGTTGCAGTGGGTGACCGTTTTGGTCGAACACCAAAGTGTCAATCTTTGTTTTGAGCCCATTCAGGTCCAGCAGATAGCTGTGGCCTGTGACCGCTCGAAGTGACACAGGAGCTGTTTTGTCTTCTTGCGAAGAAGATTGAAAGCTGGCGGTTGCTTGAATCGTACCTTTGGGCAGTTCTGGGGCCACAAAATTCACTTGGACCCAGCGAATGCTACCGTCATGCCAACGATTCAAGACTTCAGCATCAGCGTTGACTGATGTGGTCTCAGACAGCGCTGCCGAATCGTTGTTTTGGAAATGAATTTGCGTTGAACTGGCTTTAAAAAGGTGTCCCTTGGGCATGCAAAGACCGCACGTCAGCGGGACTTGAGTGCACTGAGTGTCTGACTGAATGGCAAAAGGAACGGGTTGCGATGTGCCTTCGCCGCCGGTGCCAGATTGGCTTTTGTGTTCGCTGTGGGATGCACTCATGCTGAAGCACCTCCAGAAATTGGTTGTCTGGTTGGTGTGACTGGTTGGTGGTTTGATCTAGGACTTTGAGAATCTGATCCGTATGATTCCATCCAGCGTCCCAAGACGAGCAAAGACCACATCAGTTGACCGTGCTGTCCGGTGTAGCGTTGGTGAGCGTCATGAATTCGTTGAACGGCGGCCACGTCGATCAGGCTGGCGAGTGCTCCGTTTGAATTCAAGACAACATTTTGAACTTGATCTCGTAGCGGTCCTCGCAACCAATCGTCGACTGGAAGCTCGAACCCCTGTTTTTTTCGGTGAGCTAATTCGGCTGGCAATCTGTTTTCAAACAATTGCTTTAAAATCCACTTCTTGTGGCCATCTCGAAACTTCATTGATGATGGCATTGTGGCGGCAAGTTCCATTAACGGCACATCAATCAGTGGTGGGCGAACTTCCAAGCCATAAGCCATGCTAGCTCGATCAACCTTTGTTAAAAAGTCGTCTGGCAGTAACATGTTGACGTCAGCAGAAAGCATCCCAGACAAGGCATCTCGATCACCAGCGGAATAGTACTGTTCGACGATTTGTTCTGGACGATGACCGCCTAGAGTGGCTCGGAAGTCTGAGTTCAAAACCGTATGTCGCATACTTTTGCGACACTGGCTGATGGTATTGGCATAGGCAGCAGCAGGATCCGCAGCGAGATTCTGAAGCGCTGTCTTTAGTCTCAGTGGGCGTGGAAGCCAGTCGGCTTTGGGCCAAATGACTCCTAAAGGTTTCAGTAGACTGCGACGCACGAATCCGGGAATCATCTGGCGAATAGATGCTTCCTTTAAATCGTGGCCATATCGAGCGTATCCGGCAAAATTTTCATCTCCGCCGTCTCCGGAAAGGCAAACCTTAACATGTTCTGATGCCATACGGGCCACAGCCATTGTGGGGATGGCCGATGCATCTGCGAACGGTTCGTCATAAAAGAAACACAGTTCGTCTAAGTCTTGAACGGCATCTGGAGTGACCACTTGTTCTCGATGAACAGTGCCGAAATGTTTTGCGACTGCTTCGGCGTGTGGCAATTCGCTAAATCGTTTTTCTTGAAAGCCGATCGCAAAGGTCTGAATAGGATCAGCCTTGTTTTCTGCTAGGGAGGCAACAATCGCGCTGCTATCTAGTCCCCCGCTGAGAAACGCTCCCACAGGCACGTCGGCTAATAAATGGCTTTGGACACTGTCTTGAATGGATGCGTCGATTTTTTGCAGCCATTCGTCTTCACTTCCGGGGTGTTCTTGGTCGTAGCTCAAAGACCAGTAGCGTTTTCGACTGATGGGTTTATCGTCGGTTGGAATCACCATCCAGTGAGCGGCAGGTAGCTTTTGTACTCGTTGAAAAATACAGGATTCACCAGGAATGACTCCGAACGTCAGATAGTCTTCGATTGCAGTGGGAGACAACGTTCTGTCGATATCGGGGGTGGCCAAAATGGCTTTGAGTTCCGATGCGAAAACGAGTTTTTGTTCGTCTTGGTAGACATACAACGGTTTTTGCCCGAGATGGTCTCTTGCCAACATCAGACTGCGAGACTTGGTGTCCCACAATGCGAATGCAAACATGCCTCGCAAATGACTGACCAAGTCCGTTCCAAATTCTTCATACAAGTGAACCAAGATTTCGGTGTCACTGTCGGTTCGAAACTGGTGCCCTTTTGCTAGCAGTTGTTGCTTCAATTCGGGGTAGTTATAGATTTCGCCATTGAAGACGACATGAACGGTTTCGTCTTCGTTTGCGATGGGTTGTCGACCGCCCGCCAAGTCGATAATCGCAAGTCGGCGGTGAACTAAGCCAACATTGTGACTTTGGAAGAACCCTTCGCCATCAGGACCTCGATGTGCAATGGCATGAGACATCTGCTGCAGAATGGACGTTTCTGCTTTGCGATGCCGGTCTCGATAGACAATGCCTGCAATACCACACATGTTGAATCCGGTTCACATTACTTGATAGGGGGCTTACGAAATTCTGAGTGCGTCTGACTTGATCAGCCGCACTCAGTTGATTTGCCTTGCGGCTAACCGAGATTTGCCTGCAAAAACGCAGAAGGGGAAACCAGTGATCAACGTTGGAAAAGGGCCCAATGACGCTTTTTCAATGTGAAAGACCCCGTGTCCAGATAGACAGCTAGCAGGAAGATACGTCGCCAATGAAATCGGGGTCGTGCAAACGCTGGAGACAAGGAAAAGCAGACACGTTGCGTTCCGGCAACATTCGGGTCAACCGGCTTATATCAACTCGTCTGGATACGTTGGATGGAGTGATTATCGTTTGAAATGAGTGGCCATAAAAAAAGGTCGAGGAAAGACAATGCTTTCCTCGACCTCGCTTTTCTCGATCTCAGCTGAGTGGATGTTTTGGCTCTGGTTAGCCAAACAGGCTTCCGAAAATGTCCAACAGTGGTGAACTGGCTGTGGATGTTTGGTTCCACATCCACATTGTTCGGACCAATTCGATGCCGACAACGGCACTTAGGCAAGATAGTAAGGCTGCGAACGCAATCATGGTTGCCCACAGGCCACCCCACGGCTGTTCGGTTCGATAGGCAATTGCACCCGCGGCAGGAGCGACAAAGCCACCAACTTGAGACTCGCCTGTGTCAAAGCCATCGTCATCGTCGTCGTCTTCTTCGGCTCCCCAGACGTCATCCATTTCGTCGTCTTCGAACTCATCGTATTCGTCGCCGGCAAGTTCGTCTTCGAAGGTATCACCACTGACAGCATCGTCGCTCAAAGCGTCCATCGCCATGCTGTCATCTTGAGCAAACATTTCGGGTCTGCTGGCATCTTCGAAGGCGTCGTCATCAAACATCAGCACGCTGGTGTCTGTGCCGAAGTCGTTATCGTCGTCGTCTAGGCCAGCCAATTCGAATTCGCTATCGTCGCCACTCTTCTGATCAACATCCATATTGATGTCGACTTCCGTGCGATCTTGGGCACCTTGGGCAATGCCTGCGAGAGCTCCGCCAAGAGCCGATACTGGTTGAGTGGCTCCTGTGTCGAGGCTAATCCCGCTGTCGTCCTCATCGTCTGCAAACAAGGCGATTCCACTATCATCGGCATCTAAAGTGATTCCGCTATCGTCGTCATCGTCATTCAGTTCTAAGCTGATTCCGCTGTCGTCTGCAATGAAGGCACCGCTGTCCAGACTTTCTAAACTAATTCCACTGTCGTCTGCTTCGAGGCTGATTCCGCTGTCATCGATGTCGAGACTAATTCCGCTTTCGTCAGCATCGATCACTCCGCTGTCAAACTGAAGTGATAAGCCGCTGTCGTCGTCCATGTTGGTCACGGAAGAATCAATCAGCTTTAGGTCGCTGTCATCTGGCATTGACATTGCGACAGTGGCACCTGCTTCAAAGGTGGCATCATTGTCATCTATCAGCAGCCCCGAATCTCCGGTCGATAGAACCACATCGCTGTCGCTATCAGCACTTGGAACATCGACTAATTTAATGTCGCTGTCTGAATCACCGATATCCAGTGCTTCTAATGCGACCTCAGAATCCGACGAGATCGCCGAATCAGTCGCTAACAGGGAAGTCGCCTCATCATCGTCGATGGAAAGTCGCACATCACTATCTGAATCTAAGCTGATTGGGATTGTTGCGCCAGCCTGTGATATTCCGGACGAATCGTTTGCTGGGTTATTCGTTGTGTCGCTATCGGAAAGCAGGAGCATCGAATCATCGTCGTCGTCACTAATCGAATTTAGCAACGGGGCAGAATCTTCGCCCACGAAGGTCCCGGAAGAATCGTCTGACGTCAATCGAATGTCGCTGTCAGAATTGAGGTCTGATGCAAAGCTTGCGTCATTGTCCGGCATCGAAGCCATTAAGTTGACGTCGCTTTCGGAATCAATTCCTTGCAACAGCATGGCGCTTTGGTCTGAGATCAGTGTGTCTTCGCTCTCTTCTTTGGCACTGTCAATCAGTTCAATGTCTGATGAAGAATCGAGACCTTTCAACGTTGTTTCGCTGTGATCGGAATCATCAAGAACGTTTGAATCGGCTTCAACGAGACTGATATCACTTTCAGAATCTAAGCCAGCCAGTAAGTAGGCACTTTCTTCCGATTCATCCTCTTGTCCATCATCGATCATCGATGATTCACCAGAATATGCTTGGCTGCTTGAATTTGCGGCTCGCTCAGCCAATTCAACATCGAGTTCCGAATCCATTCCTGGCAGCATCATTGCACTTTGGGCAGATTCGTCTTCGTTGTCCGATGAGTCTGCGTTGTTGCCACCCAAGATTGCGGCTGCCAATGTTGCTTCGTTGTCTGGCTGAATGCCGGGCAGTACCATTGCACTGTCAGTGCTTGTATCTGCCAGATTGGCTCCCGAAAGGTTGGCGAGATCAACGTCAGGATCGGTGCGGTCTGAATCGGTTTTGCTGTCGCCGTCTGTCGCCACAATGTTGACGTCGCTATCTGAATCTTCAGAAATCATTTGGACATCACTGTCCGAATCTGTTCCACCGCTTAGTTCACGGCCAAAGTGAAGCACATTGGTGTCGCCTAAACCTGGGCTGGGTTCAGTACCATCGTCTTGAAGTTGAATGTCGCTATCGGGAAGGGTGATATCAGAATCAGAATCGAAATCGACTTCCGATGAGGCAAGACGCACGTCGCTGTCAGAACTGCTCAGATCGTTTGCAACCTGTGAGTCGTCGTCCAGAAACGAATCATCGAAATCAAGTTGCACATCGCTATCTGATGCTTCAAATTCAAAGGCTTCGTCTGCGTCGACTTCAATCAGTTCAATCGCGTCGTCGTCGGTATCGTCTGCCGCAGAACTGGCTTCGTTCTGATCATCATCTTCATCAACGAAGATTCCTTCGTCGAAAGCGATTTCGTCGCTATCAGTATCGGCCGGTGGAAGCGAACCTGGCTCTAACTGAATGTCGGGCGACGAATCAGCCTGCATGGTCCGACCCAGTTCTTCGACTGCCTTTCGAGTGAACCGGAGACTGCCTCGATCGGGAAACCCCTTGATCTGGCCTTCTTCGCTCATCCGAGTGAGCTTATTGGGTGTGAGGCCAAGGAACTGAGCCGCTTCTTCCAGAGTCATGTACTTACTGTTGGCCATGCCTGCTCCGATTTCCCCGGAAATTTCAACATCAAAATCGATTGTATCTGATGCTGGGTGTGTGTGAGGGTGGTGTTGGTGTCCCGGAAATTCCGAGTCCGAAACCATGTGCCAACCGTGGCCGAAAATACGTAATCCTTCGTGCTACCGTAATTCTAAATGTCAAAAGAGTCTATGCAAGGTGTTTGTTTTACCCAGCCTTCGACTTCCACAGACACAAACTTACCTACTCGGTAAAACCTGACTATCGTGAGCTGTTTTGATGGCAAAGACCCCCGTAGGACCGTCAGAACCGAAATTCTTGTCAAAATTTACTACTCGGTCAAATTGAGCCGCTCAGCGATTTTTCGCATGAAAAATCGACGAACATCAGGTGTTCTTGGCATACCTTTCTCTGGCATCATTCCAGAATAACCCGCCCAGAATACCGAGTACGTCCAGACTCAGAAGCCGCATCGTGGTGAAAATATGGTCCGCATCAGGGGCGATATTTGATCGCTGAAGTGTTTTGAACGATGGGCAAGGCATCATGCACGCGTGAATTTACGATAAATCATGAAATTGCATGCGAAATTTTCTCCGGCCAATCCGTTGCTCGGAAACGAATTCGATGTCAGTCGGATACCTACTCTGCCAAGCTACGGTGCTCTGCCAAGCC
>CAYTUE010000001.1:86205-88045 GCA_964441085.1 uncultured Planctomycetaceae bacterium | reverse complement strand
CTGCCAGAATGCAAAGACGGATTGAAATTGAACAAACCATCAAAATGTGTTGTAGGCGAAGGACAGAAGGTCTGATGAATCAGTGAGTTTTAGTCAGTGGTGAAAGTAGCAAAAGGGAATCGATTGAGTCCTCAGGTTTTGTATCTGGAAAACGAAAGTTGGCTGCGGACCGTCGTGCGCAGTCGGATTCCAGAACCCGAAGCTGTTGAAGACATCATGCAGAATATCGCTTTGGCACTGTTGCGACAGAAAGAATCGCTAGGCGAAATCAAGCAGATGGGCGCGTGGCTGTATCAGGTGGCCGTTAAACAGGTCTTGATGCACCGACGCAGTCGAGGCCGCTATCGTAAATTCCAAGGAAAGTTGGCTGCTCAAACAGCAGCAGGAACCGTTTCAACAACCGAAGAAACTGGCCCCGTCGATCATGTGTTAGCTGCCGAAAAACAAGACCTTGTCCGATCAGCAATGGCCGAATTAGATGAAATGGATCGTCAGCTGTTAATGTTGAAGTATTCGGAAGGCTGGAGCTACCTGCTGTTGGCCGAACATATGGCTGTTAAAGAAGACACGATTGAATATCGACTGGCTCGAGCCAGAAAGCGTCTCAGAAAACAACTTTCACAGACGATGAAAGACCAACCGTAGCTTGGCAAGAACCACCTCGACGTGTAAGCCCTGTGAAGATCTCGCGATGACGGAGAAAATGATGACTCAAGAAGTGCTGATGCAAAGATGTGTTGATGGCGAACTCAGTAATGAGCAGCGTCATCAGCTCCTCGAACAGCTGGAACAGCAGCCGTTGTTGTGGAAAGATCTTGCGTGCCTGTACATGGAAGACCAGCTTCTGGCTCAAGCTGTTAGCGAAGATGCCGTGCGAGCCCGACTTGTTTCTAAGGCAGACTTTCAAGCTCGTACTTCACTGCTGGCTGATACAACAGCCCAACATATTCGTTGGAAACATTGGTTTGCTCATCCAGTCACATCCGTTGTTTTATGCCTGTGTGTGGCCTTCCTTTCCGGCATGTTGCTGCGAGACAACAATGGGCCTGCGTTGACAACCAATCAAGCAAGTTCGAGCACCAGTGCGGAATCGATTCCGTACCAATTCACGTCGGTTGAAAGCGATGAATTTCCTCGCGCAATGAAGAATGCTTTGAATGAACTCGGCTATAATCAAACAGAACCATCGAAGCAGCCAAGCACCGTGACTTCCATGTTCGAAGATCATAACGGACGACGGTATTTGAGACTGATTCCGCGAAATGGAACAGGGATTATGATTCCCATTGATTCCATTCAGGTTGTGTATCCGTAGCGTTTGATTTGCGTAGATCGCCAAGTCGAATGGCTCACAACAACTGCTAGGCCGAGGGCCAAGAGTCTGACCAAAACAAAAAAGCCCGTTGTCAAATGAACAACGGGCTTTTTGAAATTGGTATCTTGGTTCGATCAACGAGCAGCAAACGAACCTGATGCGTCGTCTGCCGAAGATTGGCTGGGCAGTGTTAAAGCTGAAAATCGAGCACGATGCCAAAGTCGCTGCAACCAATTGGCCTTCTGCAAATTGGGATCGTCTGCTTTCAGATAGTTCAGTTTGCCTCGTCGAGTCTTCGCAATCAATGTCCCATCAGCGGACAGTTCTTGCACGATCCAAAATTTGTCGACCGTGTAATTATAGGTGTCACCATGTGCGGCTGGATGCACATTGGCGGCTCGTGGTCCTGGTTGAGGACCGTGTTTGGTTTTCCGGTAGATGATCATGTCACCGGATTGGAATTTTTGTTGCATGCTGACTGCCTTTCCAGATTGCAGAAGTCCGACTTCCTTCACTTAGAAAAGT
>CAYTUE010000001.1:77778-86105 GCA_964441085.1 uncultured Planctomycetaceae bacterium | reverse complement strand
CACACCGTTATTTTGCACACCGTAATCGATGGTTTTCATGCAAACACGGAAAGGGACCAAGCGGTTCCTGCGACTGCACTGTCTAGCTATCAGTAAAAACGGTCTATCAGTAAAACAGCCTGGCAGTAAAAAGTCTCGCCGTGAGTGGTTGTTCTGCTTCTGTGATTGATTCCGATCATCACCAATCGGTTCACTTTCGAAGTCGGTGGGGCTGACCCAGCCTACTTGATTCTCTTCGCCAGCTTGAGAGCGACGATTTAGAGAGTGACTGTGCCTGAATTTGTCGATGACTGAGCGCAGGTTGATGTTTCTAGTCGTCTGCAAAGGCTATGCTTGGTACAAACGCTGGTTTTCCGTCTGCTTTCAACGTTTGCTGACCAGCTACCAGTCTTCCCGATTAAAAACATTGCCATGTCGTTGTCTCAACTTGAACTTCTTCAACAGGAAATTAAGAAGCAGGACGATTCTAAAGAACCGTCTGCCGTTGCCATCCTGACGGCTTTGCAAAAGACATTGATCAACCAGAAAGACTATCACCGACTGTTTGATGCGTTGATGATGCAAGCTCGTCTTGAAATGGAATTGCCGCTGGCTAAGCCTGCGTCGATGGATGCGGTGCCTGAAGAATTGGAACGTCCATTCCGAACTGCGTATGTTAAGGCAGCCAGAAAGGTGGGAGCACTGTTCCTCAAAGATAACCAGTTGTCAGATGCATGGGCCTACTTTCGTACCATCAACGAACCTCAACCAGTCAAAGCTGCGATCGAACGCCTCACAGTTCCTTCGGAACCCGACGAACAGTTTGAAGAAATTGTCAATCTTGCTTTGTACGAAGGAGCACACGTTGTCAAAGGGCTGGAATTCATGCTGGCAATCCAGGGCACCTGTAACACGGTGACAGCGCTCAGCCAGTTGGAAGCTCAGATGTCCACTGAAGAACGTCGTATGGCAGCCAAGCTGATGGTCAAAACGATTTATGGTGAGGTCTTAAGTCAAGTTCAGGCGACTGTCGAAGCGGAACGTCCTCAGGCAGATGTCACGAGTTCTTTGGCTCGTCTTATTGGTGCGCATCAGTGGTTGTTCCAAGACGGAAACTACCACATTGATGTCTCTCATCTGCACAGTACGGTTGGGTTTGCTCGAACGCTTAACGGCAACGATGAAGAACTGAAGCTCGCGATAGAGTTGTGTGAATATGGTTGCCAGTTGGATGCTGCTTTGCAGTATCCCGGTGACATTCCATTTGATGACTTCTATGTCGCGAATCTGTGGTTCTTGAAAGCTTTGGCGGGAAGTCAAGTGGACGAAGCAGTCGCCTACTTTTTGCAAAAATTGAAGGGCGAGCCTGACGAATCTGATCGTCAGATCATCAGCATGGCAATTTTAGATCTCGCTGAACGCACGGATCGGCTGTCAACCGTGTTGTCTCATGTACTGCCTTGTGTGGGACAAATGGAAGACCCCAACGGTTTTTCGTTTACAGAAATGTGCGTGAACCTCAATCTGCACGATACTTTGGACCAATTGGCGAAACAAAACGATGACCCTTTGGCGTGGGCGATCGCACGTTTAACACGCCCAACAGACTCACCCTGAATGCTCGCATAAATCTTGCAAACGCCTTTGTGTCACGAACAAGGTCGGCTATTTCAGGGGAAACTTGTTCAGAGGAAACTTGGGTTGCTGGCTGGGAGCATCAAAATTGGTGTTGCCAATCAACAGGCAACCCGCGTTGGGGTGACGAGCTTGCTGATCCGCTTCCATATGTTCCACAGCTGTTGTTAACAAAAGCGAAACGACTCCGTTGTGTTGAATCAGTTGAGGACAGGTGACACGAGGTGAACCGGGGCATGTCCACGTGTGTTCCAGTGTTCCGGATTCAATTCCGTACTGACGAGCCTGTCCAGCGACTGGGTCTGCGGGATCATACAACGCCACAATCAAGCTTTTGCCATCGGGGGTCACGATCAAACCGTCTGGGAAAACGTCTTCCGACGTCAGATCGACAATCACGGTTTCGTTTTTGACTTCCCCTGTGGAAAGGTTGATTTCAATTTGCACAATCTGTTTTGATGGGCTGTCGATGTCAATCAATTTCAACGATTCTGGATCGTCGTTCAGCGCTGCTTTGCCGTTAGAACAAATTTGATCGTTGCGAAGTTGTTTGGTGGTACCATCAGCCGCCATCCAGTAGAGCCCCGCTTTTTTTGTTTTGAATTCCAGTTCCTTGCATCCAAAAATAAGGCCGTCGCCAAACACCATTCCGTCGTTGATGATGGTGTTTTCCACTTGATGATCAATGTCCGTTGCCAAAGCTGTGAATGTTCCCGTTTGAGTATCAAACAAACCGACGCTGCGTTCGATTCCTGTGACAAAGATTCCCTCTTGATTGGTGGGGAACGCGAAACCCGGTCGGCCGGGAAGATCAAACGATTGGTTTGTGCCTGCATTCAAGTCAAAGATGTTCAGTGAACCCACGACGCTGTCGGCACCGTGCTGAATCCCCACCCAGCTAAACCGGCTTTCGTCGATCTGATACGGGCCTTCGGGAAGGAACTGCAATGCGTCCGAAGCGGGACGAAACAAAACATCACAAACAGTCGATTCAGTCATCGTGGTTACCGTATGGCTAAAATAGAGGAGGCCCCAGAAAAACAAGGCGTGACAGCCGCCGTCTTCCTTGAGTGATTTTGGGGCCGTGGATTCAGGTTCGCTACTTACTTCAAAGCAAATTCAGCAAAGCACATTCGGTAATGGAAATTCCGAATTCGTGCACAAGTGAATGTGCAGCAGACGTGGAATTAAACGTCCAGTCCCATCATTCTCATCAATTCAATGGCGTTGCTACGTTCCACAATGCCGTCTCGCAGTTGATAGTCGAACGACATCTGGCCGTCGAGGACTTGGTCTTCGAAGTGCTTATTGACTGCTTGGCCATCCATGCTGTCGACGATTTTGGTAAGAGTCAAGTCGTGGGTGGTGACGAGCCCAATCCCGCCACGGTCAACCAGCGTGCGAATCACGGCTTCGGCTCCCGTGCGTCGGTCGTGAGAATTCGTGCCACTTAGAATTTCATCCAATAAAAACAGTACGGGATGATCGTCTGACGCCAAATCAACAATCGTTTTCAGGCGTTGAACGACAGTGAAAAATAACGATCGCCCTTCTTGCAACGAATCGCTGACTCTCATTGCGGTTGCCACATGAAACGGAAACACACGCATGGTGCCCGCGTTCACTCGAGCACCAAGGAATGACAGCACCGTATTGATACCAACAGACCGCAGCAACGTGCTTTTGCCCGACATGTTTGACCCGCTAATCAGCATCAGTGGGCAGGTTGACGTGAGAGTCACGTTGTTGCGCACGCATTCAGCAGCTGGCAACAACGGGTGTCCGATTTCGGTTGCTTCAAAATGAGGAGCATCTGCAATCGTGGGTAACGAATAGGTTTCATTTTCGTAGTTAAACGCAGCGATGCTATTAATGACTTCGAGTTCCGATGCGGCATCCAACCAATCGTTGACTTTAGGGCCGTAGTGATTTCTCCAGCGATCGATGCGGTATGGTAAGTGGACAAACAGCCCCATCATCCACGCTAAAGGAATAAAGAACTGGTTTCGGGTTCCATTGTTGAGCCAATTGATAAGACGGCTGAGGTGAGCAATCTTGTCGGATGCAGACGCCGAATCGTTTTGGAGACGCCCTTGCAATTGTTGGAGAGACTTATCAGTGAAAGGGAATGCTTCGAATTGAGCCGTCACTTCTGCTAATTGTCTTAATGCTTTGTCCACGTCGTCGACATGTTCCATCGCATCACGAAGCTTGCTGCGAGTCGCCACAACGAAAGGAGCCTGAAGCAGAAGCATAATCAGAATCGAAGATCCTGGCAGCCCGACAGTGAATACCAAAACCACCACAAGCAGTGATGTGATTCCCAGAAGTCGGGCTCCCCACAGCGCCCACTTCGGAAAGAGATCTGGGTCTTCGGCAATCCAGCCCGACAACGCCTTTTCGGCAGCCTGCCAATCGACGTTTCGGTCAATCGCTGCCAACCGTTCTCGCAGCTCGATATGATCTTTCAACGATTCCGATTGAATCTGTCGAGTTTTAATTTGGTCTTCGTTGGGAACACTGGTTAACCATTCGGCCAGTTTTCGTTGACCAGGCAAAGTGCTGCATTGATTCAGTTTTTGAAACAGGCTTCCCTTACCAAAGATGTCTAGGTCCGAAGACCATGAATGTCCGGTGACCGCAAACTCACTGCCCGTTTGCCCGTGTTCTCGCCAATCTCCTGTTAGCCGGCTGATACATTGCAGGTAGTATTCATGAGCCGACGTTGTACGTCTTAGCTTTTTGAGCGTGGGTTGGTGGAGTTTGAGCACCAAAGCAAACAAAGCAATGGGGACAAAAATCCAAGCCATGGACAGCGATGAATTGCCAAGAGTTGCAATTCCGACTCCCACCAAAATGACAAACGCGATAATGCGTAGTCGAACAAAAAGTCGGTCTGTGGACGTCAGCTCATTTCGTCGACGCCGGAACATGGCTTCGCGCTGGCGATACTCTTTCCCGGCAACTGTCTGCAACGCAGGATCGGTATCGTCAAAAGCAGGCGAGGATGGAGATTCGTTTGACGAAATCGTCAATTCGGGAGAAGCGTCTGGCACCGTTTTTTACTGGTCAATTTAAGATTAAAAATTGTAAGCCCTGATGGTGCCCGAAGCTTAGGAAATTCGACCGATGTTCCGAACAGCGATAACGCAACTGAAGCAAAATTCATCCAATTCAACCGACTATTTTTCGTCAGATTGGAAATTCTGTGCTTCCGACGATTTTTCATCCGTCAAATCTGGCCCCAACAACACGCTCACCTTCCGTTGAGAGGCCCCTTTTTCTTTCACTTGGTGATAAAGCAAGACCACAATTTCGTCAAATTGCATTTCAGACACGTGCACTTTTGATAGCTGCACGCAAGTGTCCACAATTTCCTGAACCTGTGATTCCTGACCGTCATCATTGGGGTCAAAGGGAATTTTCATGCGAACGCTTAAAACGCTGGGAGTCCCCTTGTGAAGTTTTCGCTGCCCGCCGTCAATCCGCGTACTCGCGCCTGCAAACTTTTCATTCAACGCGATTTGCATCGGCATGAATGGTTCGAGGTGTTTTGTCCAGTACACCCATAAAGCAGATGTGGCCAAAATCCCAAGTCCGAACATCGCAATCACGACTTTCGAACCAGACACTGTGGTTGGCTCTTGAATGGCTTCGTCAGTCATGACTTGAAATTGATACTTGGAAGGCAAGAAGCAGATGAATGGGATTGGTTTTTAAGACTGCCCGTTGAGGCTATTGAACCAACAGTGCAATATCGAGCCAAACCAAGTGATGGTCGGAACAATCCAGGAGCACCGACAACGGGTCTTTTTTGATCGGCCAAAACACGCCGCTCTTGACCACTCCGATATTCCGAGATGGCAGCACATAGTCGGCTCGAAGATTCCCCACGCCACCATCTGAAAAGTCGGCTGTGTCTGTTGCTGGATCGCCTTTGTGTTTTAAGTTAACTCGCTTTTGCACTCGACTTGCTTCAGCAGCCCCTTCGCTTACCGGTGCAGCTTGAGCATTTATGTTCGGTCGTTTCAAAAGTTGGTGGATTGCCTTGCCGTAGCTGCTGCCATCGACGGGATCTGCATTGAGATCGCCCATAATGACGAATGGTTCCGAAAGCTTGGCTCCCCCGCTGACTCCCTGATCATCAGTGATCCAACCGCCTTTTCCTTTCGTGACGTAGTCAGCCCAAAAACGAATTTCATCGTGATTGCGTTTTCCATTGCGATCTTCAGGGCCATCAAATGCAGGAGGAGTCGGATGGCTGGCAAGGACATGCAGAGTTGCTCCGTCGATTAACACGGGCACATCCCAGTGACTTTTCGATGACAGCCTAAGCCGCTTCCAAACAGCATTGGGGTACCAAGGTTTCTGAGTTTTCGGATCGATCGGAATAGCGGCCTTGGGCATTCGCGCCCATCGCAATTTTTGAAACGTGCGAATGGCGGATTTCTGAATCGGATACTTAGACAACACGACCATGCCGTACTGTCCAGCAAATGTGCCGAATCCGAATGAATCTGCAGCATCGCCCGTTTTGCCGTTTTGATTCAAATCCATTTTTGAATCGACGCCTGTGTTTACAGCCGCAGAAAACACATACGGATACTGGATTGGCTTCCCAACAATATCGGGGCGATCTGCATTCAAATACTTGTCAGTAAAAGCCTTGATGCTCGCCTGCTTGGAATCGTAGTCGAATTCATTGAGCAAAATGATATCGGGCTGCTGTAGCCTGATAATACTGGCAACTTTGCGGATTTGAGCAGTGTTGCCGACCAAGTCCCGCAACAGTTGCCCTGATTTTGGGCGATTCATGCTGACGTTAAACGTCGCGATTCGTACCGTGCCTTTGCGAGGAGGTGAGCCGGGTGCCGTTTGTTTTTGATTCGGCAATTCAGCCAACGCAGGTTGGCTGAAGCTGACAGTCAGCGACAGTGTGATTCCAGTGACCAGTAATAACCTGAAACACACAACGATGTTTAGATATCGGAACATGTTGACTTCCCTGACATCAGATTGGTTCTGCAAATCAAGTGAAACGCAGACGAATGTTTCGATTGAAAAGTTTGATTTGGCAAACCGCAGTCAATGTCGTTTAGCAAACGGTCACTGTGAGATTGCGATTATACAGTGTGCTGGAGTGTGAAAAGAAGGCTGGTCAGTGTCTATCGAGTGAGTGGGGCGAGATCGTCGGATTCTTGAATTCGGCAGCATCCATCGCAGACGTGATTGGCCGTGGTTGCGAAGTGTGGCGGTCACCATTATTGTCTGGCGATCTTTGAGACAAATCACATGAAAGATTGACATAATGGAAACGACAAACGGCAGTCTAAATCGCAAATTGAATATGGCCCTGATTGGCGGTGGTCAAGGTTCGTTTATTGGTCGAGTTCACGCGACAGCAGCACTCTTGGACAATCGAGCCACTTTGGTGGCGGGTGCTCTTTCTTCAAATGCAGAACGAGCCAAAGCATCTGCTGCCAGTTACGACATTCCTGAAGCTCGCGCCTATTCATCCTACACTGAACTGTTCGAAGAAGAAAATAAGTTGCCTGAAGGCGAGCGAGTCGACTTCGTCAGCATTGCGACTCCCAATCATACTCACTTCGAAATCGCCAAAGCGGCGGTCGAAGCAGGTTTTAATGTGATCTGTGATAAGCCGATGACGTTTGATCTTGCTCAGGCCGAAGAACTGATCAAAATTGTCGAAGACAGCAACGTTGTTTTTGCTGTCAGTCACAACTACACGGGCTACCCGTTGATTCGGATGGCTCGAGAAATGATCTTGAACGGCGAACTGGGTGAAATCCAAGCGATTCGTTCTACCTACATTCAGGGTTGGCTCAGAACGAACCTTGAAGCAGAAGATCAAAAGCAGGCTGCATGGCGAACCGATCCAACCAAATCTGGAGCTGCGGGTGCGTTCGGAGACATTGGAACTCACGCCTACAATTTGGGGCGCTACATGACGGGCCTGATGCCTGCTGAAATTAGCTGTAACCTGAAGATTTTTGTCGATGGTCGAGCACTCGACGACTACGGTCATGCGGTTGTCCGTTATGAAAATGGAGCACTTGGCACGGTAACGGCCAGCCAGATTTCTCACGGTCGTGAAAACGACGTCACGATTGAAATTGACGGCACAAAGGGGGCTTTGCAATGGCGACAAGAAAATCCGAATGAAATGATCATTCGAAAAAATGGATCACCTCATCAGATTTACACTCGAGACCCCAATGCCGATTTCATGAATTCCAGTGGAGCCGCCGCATGCCGCTTACCAGCGGGGCACCCGGAAGCATTCTTTGAAGCGTTTGCCAACATCTATCGGTCAGCCTTCGATGCAATGGAACAGCGAGCGTCTGGTACCGCTTTCGAGACCAAGAATACGATTTACCCCAACGTATATGATGGAGCAGAAGGCATGTACTTCATCCAACAGTGTGTCGCGAGTAGCTCAGAAAACGGAACTTGGCTACCAGCCAAGCACCAAGGAGCACGGTCGTAGTTATGTGCGACCACGGTTAGACCACGGTTAGACCACGGTTAGACCACGGTTAGACCACAGGGCCAGACACACAACCAGACCACAGTGCCGAACTTCTGCGTTCGGCCTTGTGAGGCGGGCTTCAGCGTTGGCCTGAGGCCGGACTTCAGTCGTTGGCCTGAGGCCGGACTTCAGTCGTTGGCCTGAGGCCGGACTTCAGTCGTTG
>CAYTUE010000001.1:65850-77678 GCA_964441085.1 uncultured Planctomycetaceae bacterium | reverse complement strand
AGGCCGGACTTCAGTCGTTGGCCTGAGGCCGGACTTCAGTCGTTGGCCTGAGGCCAAACGGCGACGGAATCCAGCTCAGAGAGCCCAACTCCAGTGAGAGGTTGCGAGCTGTACGGCATGGGAAATGCCTGAACGCTCACCGCCCTTGCCCTGTCTAACCCTGTCCCAGTTGTTCCAACTCCTCACGAAATCCGGATGAGAGAATTGGAAATCGGCACCAAGTTCGAGGATCCAGATTGCGATCGTCAACATGAAACGATGCCGCATAACGTTCTCGCTTCCATTGGTTGCGAGTCCACAGTCGGAAGAACCGGCTGATCCATTCGACCAGCTGATCTTTGCTGTACGAAGAATCGCCTCGCAGCAGCGTTTCTAAAATCTCCGCTGGGCTTAACTTATTGCCAATGGCGAGTTCTTCAATTTGATCTAGCAACGGATACGGCATCAGGTCGCCTTCATCCGTTTGTTTAAATTCTGCTGGACGCAGTTCGGCTGTTGGCTGTTGTTGGTTCACTAATTTCAGCTGCGGAATCGGATCACATTCACCTGCCCCAGTTGTTTCCATCGTCACTAACCACTGGCGAAGAAAGGCTTTGTCGATGCCAGCAATGGGGCTTAATCCGCCAGAAGTGTCGCCATCCATGGTCGCATATCCGACCGCTGCTTCTGATCGATTGCTGGTGGAAAGCAACAATGCATTTTTTAGGTTGGCAAACATCCAGATCGAAGGTGATCGAGTTCTGGCCTGAATGTTCTGTAATGTGATGTCGTGGTCTTCCCACGTTAAGTCGTGCCCTAATGCGGTGGCGATGGTATTGCGATACCCTTCGACCAACGCATCGATATCAAGCTGATGCCATGTTCCAGCAATTGCCGTGGTCACAGCTTGAGCGGCGTTTAATGTGGTTTCGGAACTGTTACGAGTTCCTTGGTAGACTCCCACGAACATCACACTCATCGCATGATCGACTCCAGCGCCTGTTTTCAGTTCGGGCAGATAGTTCAGCCGTTCACAAAAGCCGTCCCAGCCCAGTTCCGAGATCGCTCGCACGGCCATGCATCTGACTAAGATTCCCACAGCCGAAGAATCCGCGCCGCCACTCATACTGACAACGAAACCTCGACTGTAGCTTTTTCTCATGTAATCGAACAAAGCCAAGCTCAAAGCTCGGGTAAATTCGTCCGACTTGCTGTCGACATCTTCAGAAGACATCACAGAAGATGGCTTGGCTTCTTCGGGAATCGCTAAGCGAACATCACTTTGAACAAGCAGATGTTGGTCTTCTTCTGCCACGTCGCAGGGCATTGCATGAATGGTTGCTTTTCGAGTTCGAGCCAAATCAACATCGACGTCCGCAATGGTGAGTTCGTGATCGTGAAATCCGAATCGGCTGCCAATGGCCACCAAATGTCCGTCTTCGGCAATCATCGAACCTCCATCGTAGATCGCTCGCCCTGCTTCATTTCCCAGCAGATTGGAATACACGTAGGACACTGCGAAGGCTCGAGACGCTTCAAGCACAAAGCGTTTGCGGATTTCGTGTTTATCAAACGCGAAGTGACTGGCACTGGGATTTAAGATCACATCGACGCCTCGTTCCGCCATCCGGTTCCCAGGGCGTCCGGCAACCCACGCGTCTTCGCAGATTTCCAGACCAAAACGAATGCCATCAACATCAAAGAGCAGGTCTCCAAACGGAATCGAACGCTGCTTTTGGAGTTCGGCAATTTGCCCTTCTGGCCATGCTCGAAACCACCGAGGCTCATAATGCAATCCGTCTCCGGCAAGATGCTGTTTCGGCACCAACCCAAGCAATTGGCGATCTGCAATCACGGCCACGCAATTGTAGACACCGTTATTGAAATACACGGGAAGACCCACGGTGACCAAAATGTTTTGAGTGGCCGGAAGAATGCGTTCCAGTTGTTCCCAAGCCATTTTCCACGTATGAGGCGAAAGAAACATGTCTTCACAGCCGTAGCCAGTGACAGCCAGTTCGGGAAGACACAGCGCTGTGACGTGTTGCTGCTTGGCTTCAGTAATCGCTTGTAAAATGCGATTGGTATTCCCTGTCCAATCTAAGGGAATCTGGTTAACCGTTGCAGCAGCAAGGCGAATGCGTTTCATCGTGGTCTCAAAAAAAATGGGAGCGAACAGCAAACCGTTTGGGAAAGTGGCTGGGAATCTCTATGAGTAAGCATAAGCCAGACGCATGAATTTACCACACCGCAGATCTGTCTGGCTGTGATCTCTCGTGTGATTCCGTCAAAGAATCCGACACAGCGGCTTGGTCAATGATGTTATGCCACTGTGTAAAGATTGAAGCTGTGTAAAGATTGAAGCAGTGTAAAGACTGAAGCTGTGTAAGATTGAAGCTGTGAAGGGCTGAAACGAAACTACTCCCCTTCGCCATGGCGACCAGACTCCCCAGACTTCAACGTGCTTAAATACTCAACAAGGTCGCGAACTTCGGACCGAGTCAAGTTTTTGGCCAAATCGCTGGGCATGCCACTTTGCCCCTTAAAGCGTTCGTCAATATCGTCGACGGCGATGGAAATTTTGGTTCCTTGAGCTGTCACCATTTTGACATGAGTCTCTGTTTCTTGTTGAATGATCCCGCTCAGTGTGAGGCCCTGCATATTAATGATGACCGTGGTTTCAAATCCTTTGGCGATGGATTTGTTTGGGTCGACAATGGCTTCTAACAAATACGAACGGTCTTTGGTCGTTGCAATTGATGAAAGATCTGGCCCGACGTTGGTGCCCTTGCCATCGACCTTATGACACCGACGGCAAGACGCCGTTGCTTTACCAAAAAATACGTTGCGACCACGATCTGCGTTGCCACCTTCTAGGCACTCGCTCCATTTGCTCACTTCCGTTCCTGCTTGCTGCTGTTCTGTTCGATACCGTTCCACCTGCTTCGCTAAACTTTCGTCTCCTGATTCAGTGGCTGCCTGCAGTAAATCTAAAACAACAGAATTGGGAAGGCTGCCGTTGGCCAGTTCTTCCAGTAGGTCTGCTGTTGCATTCACTGCCGCTGGTCGTTTGATTTCTCCTAAAAGACGGATGGCTTTTTGGCGTGATGCAATCGGGCCCGTTTTGGCAAGCTGAAACAGTTTGGGGATTGCCACTTCGGGGTCGGTTTTTGCCAGCACGCTGAGCGCGGCCACACGAATTGGTTCCAGTTCGTGTTTTAGCCCCTTTTGCAACAGGTTTTGGGGTTCCTTTGTGAGTCCAATCAGTGCTTGAAACGAGGCGACTCGGTCCTCATCTGCGGCCGATTTTCTGTCCAAGATTTCGGTGAGTTGAGGAATCACTGATTCGATTTTCAAATCAGCCGCAAGCTGAATGGCCGTCTTGCGAAGCTTTTTTGAACCTGTCAAAAGTTGAGGCAACACAGGGGAAACCACTGCATCCAGTCCGCACACTTCTCGATCAGGAAGTGTGCGATACATGCCGTTCACTGAGTTCGTTTGTTTAGGATTGTTCCATGTGACGAGTAGGCTCGCTGCAACTTCTTTGACTGGCCTGTCGGCTTTCGAATTGACAGCAACAGACGCGACAATTTGAGCAGCTTCCACGGTGCCAATTCGATATGCCGCTTCCAAGCAACGGCGAAGCATATCCGGGTTTTCAATCGCAGATTCATTCAACCGCATGATCACCGTATCGGCAGAAGAGGATTGCTGTTCGTCGACGAGTGCTCGACAGGCTTCTAACGCGACGTCTGAATTTGCATCTTGGACCAAACGCAGTAAGGTCGCCGAATCATTTAACCGTCGACACATCACGGCCGCGCTCCGGCGCACGACAGCTGAATCATGAGCCGCAATGGTTTCAACACAGCTGGGAGACTTCGTGGCAAGTTGCACAAGTCCCATGGTTGCCTGGTGACGCAGCACAGGATCTTGATCTTGATTTGCTTCAAGGAGATCCAGCAGAGCGTCAATGTTGTCTGCTGTTCCATAAGCCCCCAACGCAACCGAACTAAAGCCCGCGAGGCGAAGGTTGCGACTGGAAATGGCTTTCTTTAAAGATGAAACAATCATGGAACGCTGCTTCGAATTCACGACTGCATCCACTGTGTGGCGTGCGGCAAGGTCGGTAAGAATTCGAACTGCTTGAACGCCTGTTTCCTTCGCTGAGTTGAGATTTGCTTCAATGGTCTTCGTACACCACTTGGCAACCATTTTCGCATCGTCAGGACTTTGCAGACCAACTTGCCATAACCCCCATGCGGCCTGTCGGCGAGCAATGGCTGATTCATCTGACGAAGCAATGGTAAAGAGTTCTGCTTTCAGATCTCGCTTCACCATTTCAAATTGCGCCTTCTGGCGAACGCGACGGTCAACGTGGCTTAACAAACCGGCGAGTTCTTGATTGGTGGCGGCTTTGACCCCGCTGGCTAATAGCTGCGGTACCTCGGCGGCAACGGCGTTCTTGGCGAATTCCGGATTGGCAAAATAATACAGCCGTCCTTTGCCGACTCCGTTCCAGCCGTTCACCCAATCGGTCGCGTAAATTCCGCCGTCGGCAGAAAAGTCGACATCAGTTGCGAGGATCCGCCAAATGAATTGATGAGAATCCGTGAGCTTAAAAGTGGCCCCATGATGCTGCACGCTAAAGCTTCTGATTCCGCTATTGGATGCTCCCCCTCGAAAATCAGCCATGAAGAAATGGTTTTCATAGCGCGTGTCCAATCCAACTCCTGGATAGTAAGTCAGGCCAGAAGGACCGTCTCCCAGATTTGCAATGGGTGGCACGATATAAGCAGGCTGAACGGCCGTGGTCTCGTCATCTGATCGGTACGGGTACCACATTCGTTCTCGATTCCAAGGGCCTCGATCCGATTCATACTGAAAGTACATTCTCCAGCCTGTGTCGCCATCCTGCACAACGTACACCCAACGAGCTTCGTCTCCGCCGTCTGAGTTGTTATCGCCAGTCCATAGGTTGCCTTCGTCGTCAAATGCCAATTCTTGGGGGTTACGGAGTCCATAAGCGAAGACTTCTAAGTTGGTGCCATCGGCATCGCAGCGAAAAACGGCTCCCGTGTCGACTCGCTTGATGCGTTTGCCTTCGGGAGTAATCACGTTGTATCCTCGATCACCGATACTGAAGTACACTCGGCCATCCGGACCACGCACCAATCCATGCATGTCGTGGCCTCGAAACGCGACTCGAATTCCATATCCATGATGAAGCGTTTTGTAGTCGTCAGCGATTCCATCGTCATTGGTGTCAGTTAACGACCAAACCTTAGGGATGCATGTGTAAAAGACGTTGCCATCAACTTCCAGAACTCCTGCTCCTGTACCATCCAAGATGTCGTTAAATCCATCTGCAAAGACGGTATTGGTTTCGAAGATTCCGTCGTTGTCTTGGTCTTTCAGGAGGCGAATACGGTCGTGTTCGCGAGCCCACAGTTCCACATCGTGGCCCATGAACTGTTTAAACATGACTCTGCGTTCTTCAACAGTTTCTAACCGAAGATCGTTCATCAGCCAGTTCATATGACTGCGGTTGTCTTCGACACCTTTTTGCTGCCGAAACGTTTCGCAAACATAAATGGAACCATCATCGGCAACGGTAAATGCGACTGGGTTGGCAATGTCTGGTTCGGCGGCAGCTAGTTTTCCTTGCATGCCTTTGGGAAGAGAAAACGTTTGCAATGCACGCTGACCTTCGTCTGACTTTTCTGCGATCTTGGGGGCATAGTCGTCGGCCAATGTCGACGGCATCCCTGTTGGAAGTGCCAACGAAAGAATCAGGCTGAAGGTGGTGATGCGGTGCAACATGGAAGGCTCCAAAGACGGCAGGGAGAGGTGGGGTAGGAAGACTCATTCTGACTGGTATTTGTGATAAAACAATAGTCGCCAGTCTTCTGGAACGATTTGAATTCGGTTTCCTTGGTTTTAATGGCCGCGTTCCGTGCGAAACGAATGCGGCGACGGCTGGCCATTCCATGGCGGCTTAACGCGCTGCCCAAAACGTGATCGTCAACGGCAGCATAGTCTTCCGCGCTTAGGTAACTGGAATTGCCCGAATATTTGCACTCGTCCAGACAACCAAGGGGCGTGATTGGTATCACTGTGATCCCTGCTGAAATGGTTCACAGTCTGTGGCAAGACATGCCGATGCGCAGAAGTGCGATGATTTCAAGAAGTGCGATGCAGCCGAGCCGTCAAAGAACGTCATCGTGTGCATCGACCAAAAATCAAACCGTACGATCATTCCCTTCTGTCAGGATACCATCATGCTGGATCTCACCGTGAAACTGACGGCTCTTGTCACTTTGTTGGCTCTTGCATCCGTGATCCTGTTCCCCGGCTAGGCAATTTGCCTTCATCGTCGTTTCACGGTTTGCCGTCGCCAGTTGTGTGACCAGTCGTGGCGACAACGTCGTTGTTGTGCGTGTCCAAACTGCAAGCCGTTGGAAATTCGCATTCTGGATCTGCGTGTCGACCTGTTTGACAGGTTCGTATCACAGCATTGATTTCAGGCTCTTTCAGGCAAAATCACGGCTCCCCGACAGATTTTTCGGCAGTCAGTTGTCTTCACGATGTGTCCCATGCGCTCGCCGAACGGGCAATCGCCACAGGATGTTTCCCCCCAGTTCGAAAGCTCCGCTGGGGAGTGAGCTTAAACATCACGCATAACCAGCACGATCGGTATGTTACCGAGCTTCGAATTGGGGAATTCCTTCATGTTGACGATCTTCGTGAACTACGGTTTGAATGTTCGGGACCGTTGCGTTTTGGCAACGCTCCCCAATTATTACGTCTGATATTTCTCTAGTTCATTCCCGTAAGGGAGTCCGTAAAATGGCAGTCCGTTCACACAACCTCTTTCGTGTTTTCGTCTTATTGACGACACTGGCCGTACCGGTCTCTGCGGAGGATGATCATCCGTCACGGCATTTCGTATCCACGCCTGTCGGCACAGATGCTGAATCTAAATCTGGTCGCGTTCAGTTGGCTGCGAGTCATGCCATTGAAGGGTTCACGGAACCCTACGCAGACATCCAGCTTGCCGCTTCGGAATTGGGCACCTTGAGTGCCATCGCCGTAGAGGAAGGGGATACTGTCAAGGCGGGGCACGTGATTGCGTCGTTGGACGATCGGGTGCTGAAAGCGTCACTAGATATTGCATTCGCAGCCGCAAAAGCTGAAGGTGAACTGGTTTCTGCAGCGGCCAACGTTGATATGCGTGAAGCAGAGCTGGAAAAACTGACAGAGCTCTTTGGTCGTCACCACGCCAGTCAGCAAGAATTGGATCGAGTAGAAGGTGATCTGAAGGTTGCCAAAGCCAGATTAAAAATTGCTCAAGAAGAAGCCATCGTACGCGAACTTGAATGTGAACGAATTCGCGCTCAGCTGAAACAACGAAAAGTTGTCTCACCGATCGACGGAACGGTCGTAGAAGTCATGAAAGAAAAGGGCGAGTTTGTTTCACCATCTGATCCGATTGTTGCCCGAGTGGTTCAACTGGATCCCGTGTTGGTGGCATTTTCTGTTCCAGCCAGTCAGAGAAAGCTGTTGACCAAAAATCAGCCCGTTTTGATGACGGTAGGAGCTGTCCGCAAGGTTTCAGGCCGAGTTGAATTTGTGTCACCTTTGATCGACGCAAGCAGTGGAACATTTCGAGTCAAAATTGTGCTGCCCAATAGCGATGGACGTTGGATGAGTGGTGAAAAGTCGGTCTTGCATCTGGATTCAAGTTCGATTCAGCAAGCAACTCAAATCGACCGTCTGGCAAAACAATCTGAGTAGCAGAGTGCTTTGCCCTATTTGATTCCCCTTAGAATGACACCGGCAATTTTATGCCACATACCCCTCCCAACATGCAAACTCCAGACGCCGAGCAACCGGTGACTGCGATTCCAGCTCCCATCACCAACAGCATCGACCAACTGCTGCAGGCGATTGCACAGCACCAGCGCGTGCAGTCGATTGATCTCCCACAGACTCAGACAGCGACGGCAACCAATTTCGCCGAACACGTTTTAGAATCGACTGATCGTACATCATTTCATGGTGGTGCTGTCAATGAGGCGTCTCCGCCAGAACACCTTGCTGCATTGATTGACATGATCAATCGTTTGCACGATAGCACGCGAGAAGAAGCGGCAGCTCGACAGTTGGCTCATGACTTGGCGACTCATCTTTCTGCGACGTCGTCGATTGATGTGGTGGTGACCATCGCAACCGTGGATGAAGCCAGTTTAAGATGCAACGTGGTTGCTGCATCAGACATAAAGCAAGTTGATCCGCGTTGTGAATACGTGATGAGCCGTCAATCGGTTGCTCAGGAAACGATTTCACGTTCTGCAGTTGCCGTTTGGCCTTGTCGTCAGCCAGAAAAACGCCACGCCTTGTTAACCTTACAGCAATTGGTGGAACAAGAGACCGCTGAATTTGCGGTTGCCGTTCCTTTGAGTGCAGAAGGTGCTCTTCCCGATGCCGTTGTGGTGTGTTCTGGGACATGGGATGCCAAGGGGCCAACTGCAAATCCAATGACAGGCTCCAACACGGCGGCTCCTTCATCCACACCAGTTGCTGAACGCATCGCCTTTGATATCGCTCGATTTCTGAGCGCGTCTGCGCCTCACTTGGCAGTCGCTTTAAAGATTCGCAATCAGCTTGATCGAACGTGGTGGCAAAAATTGGCACGCAAGGCAAAAAACGTTTGTCGTGCTCGAAGAAATCAGTTACTCGCCGCGATCATCGCCATCAGTGCGGGCGTGCTGATGATTCCCATGGACTACAAGGTGACGTGCCAAGTTGAACTACAGCCGATTTTACGACGTTTTGTGGCGTCTCCTTTTGAAGCTCAGTTAAAAACGTGTTTGGTGGAACCGGGCGACGTGGTGGAACAGGGGCAATTGTTAGCTGTTTTAGAAGGTCGAGAAATTCAGTGGGAACTTTCCGGAGTCCTGTCTGATCTTGAAAAAGCGAAGAAGGAACGCAACGCGTATCTTTCTGAACGGAGCTTCGGTCTTGCGGCAATTGCTCGTCATCAAGCTCAACGCATGCAAAACCAAGCCAGTTTGTTGCAAGAACGGCTCAGCCAATTAGAAATCCGCAGTCCCATCGCTGGTGTGATTGTTTCGGGCGACTTAAAAGACACAGAAGGTGCTCCGTTGGAAATGGGGCAAGCACTGTTTGAAGTTGCTCCGCTGGATCGTATGAAGGTTCACATCGGAGTGCCCGAAGACGACATTCGGCATGTCACAAATCAAATGCTGACGTCTGTTCAACTGGACGCGATGCCATCTGAGTCATTGACCGCGACAGTCAGCAGCATTCGCCCCACCGCCGAAATCTTCGAAGACGACAATGTGTTTATTGCTGAAGCCGAAATGGACAACAGTAAGCGATTGTTAAGGCCCGGTATGCGAGGTCAAGCAAAAGTATCAACTGGCAAGCAGCCACTCGGTTGGAACCTTTTTCACAAGCCCACCGCGTGGCTTGTGGGTTGGTTGAGGTGGTAGGATGCCAACAATTGCAGACACCGCAGCAGTTGATCCCGCGCGCACGATCGTGCGCCTAGCAGAAGGTCTTTGCGTTCAACCTCAGCGATACGGTGACAAGACGTTCTACCATCTTCAATGGTCGACAGAAGATCGGTACTTTCGGATCGGGTACGAAGAATACGTCTTTGTTTCATTGCTAGACGGTCAGACAAATTTCGCCGAAGCGCTGGCGTTAACAACGCGAGCTCTATCAAATGAAGACGAAGATTTTACTGTTGATGCAAATTTTACAGTTGACGCAAATCGCTTCGATGAAGACATTCGGCCTCCAGGAAACGGGCAACATGCTGTTGCAAGCAACGGTGTGGGCGACGAATTTACTCAGCAACGAGCCATGGAACTGTATCAGTGGCTTCTGCAAAATGGCCTTGCGACGGTGTGTGATGAGTGGAGTGATCGGCGAGAGCAAAAGTCGACTCAAAAGGCGTCTTTGCTACAAAAGTTTAATCCCCTGTGGTTGAAAATTCCTGTAGGTAATCCCAGCCGGATTTTGCACGGCCTGCAGCCTGTGTTCGGCTGGATATTCAGCCCCTTGGCAACGGTGGTCGGCTGCTTGATGATTGCGCTTGCGATCTTCCAGCTGTGGTTTCGCTGGTCTGATTTTCAAGCGGCATCCGAAACGGTTCTCGCGCCCGATAACTGGCTCTGGCTATTCGTTGCTTGGGTTGGGTTAAAAGTCGTCCATGAAACGGCTCATGGATTGGCCTGCTTGCGGTATGGTGGAACCGTGACAAAGACGGGCATTATTCTTGCCGTATTCGCCCCGTTGGCGTGGATCGACCTGTCAAGTTCTTGGAAATTTTCGTCACGCTGGCAACGCATCCACACAGCCGCTGCTGGTATGTATGTGGAATTCTTATTGGCTGCTGCTGCGGTGTTTGTCTTTGAATCTGCGGGCAACCCGGTCGTCAGTCATCTCTTGTTTAACGTCATTTTTATGGCGAGCGTCACCACGCTGTTGTTCAACGCAAATCCGCTGATGAAGTTTGATGGTTACTTTATTCTTTCAGACCTGATGCAAATTCCGAATCTTGCTCAGGAAGCTCAAACAGCAGTTTGCAATTTACTGAAACGAATTTCCTTTGGCCTGACTGGTGTGGGATCCATGTACCATGGACGAACTCATTTTTGGTTGGTGGTCTATGGAGTTATGGCGGCGATTTGGAAGGTGCTGATTTGCGCTTCTTTGTTGTTGGCTGCTTCGGTTTTGTTTCATGGTGCCGGAATTGGCCTTGTGATTTTTGCAGTCGCCGCGTGGTTTGGGATTCCGGCGATCAAGCAAGCGAAGCAACTGTTTCGCATCTGGCAGCAGACGCCTTTACGAGTTTTTCGAGCCGCAACATTGGCCAGCTGTTTTTTGGGCGGCTTGAGCTACGCCATCTGGAATTTACCAGCCCCGTTTCCAGCGGTTTCTCCTGGAATCGTGAGTCTGCCAGAAGGAAATACAGTGCGAGTCACCGAAAGTGGCTTTGTGAGTCAGGTTTTTGTCCAACCCGGACAATCGGTGACAGCGGGGACCGCTTTGTTTCTTCTTAAAAATGCTGATGTCACAAATACTTTCGAAGACTTACAGCTGCAAATGCAGCAGGAAACACTTCGATATCAAATTGCGATGAACGAAAAGGATCCGGGAGAAGCTGCGTTGTTTCGGAAGCAGCTCGACTTTCTGAACGACCGGCTTCAACAAGCGAAGCAAAGGCTCGCACAATTAACTGTTCGAGCCAAGGCGGGAGGAGTTGTCTTGGGGGATCATATTCCGGAACTCCAGAACCGATACCTTGAAGAAGGCCAAGTGGTTTGTCTGATCGACAGTGGCCAAGCCAGACAATTTCGGATGTCTGTTCATCAGTTCGACTATTCATTGGCTGAAAACATTGTTGGCCAGACAGTTCCTGTCCGCTTGGGAACCCGAGGCGTTTTTCAGGGACAGGTCACTCGCGTGATTCCTCGCGCATCACGGCGGCTGAAATTCCCTTCACTCGCAGCTCATGCGGGAGGTCCATTGGCTGTGCAGCCTGTGAGCGATGATCGCAGCGACGAAGATCTCCAACTGATCGAACAACGTTTTGAAGCCGTCGTACTATTGGATGAACTCGGTGAACAACAGCTGCCCATCGGAGAACGCGGTTATGCCATTTTGGGGCAGTCAGATCGCACAGTCGCTTCATGGGCCTATCATTCTGCCAGAACATGGGTGGCCAGTACATTAGATGCTGCGACAGCGGTGAAGTAGTTAAGTTCCTTGCGAACCATGCTGCCTGCAGATCGACGACCTTGGTTTGCCGAGAG
>CAYTUE010000001.1:55475-65750 GCA_964441085.1 uncultured Planctomycetaceae bacterium | reverse complement strand
TGGTTTGCCGAGAGCGGTTTGACGAGATCTGTTTGCTGAATGCGCGGTTTCATCATTCGGCTCAACCTGCTTAAATAACGAACAAGTCATTAACAGTTCGCCTGTCTGTTTTTTGAATTTTTGGCTCAGCGGTCCTTTATGTCACTTCAATCCTGTGTGAACTTCCAACTTCTTACTGCCGTCTTCGTTTTGATTGGCTGCGGTCATACAGCGAAAGAAGTTGATGAAATCAAAACCTCGTCAACCGATGTTTCTGCTGCCGCGCCCATTTCTGTGTCTACAGACGACTGGCCATGGTGGCGAGGCTTCAACAGAAACAACGTGTCGTCATCAGCGAACGTTCCCACGGAATTTGGTGATTCGCACAACGTGTTGTGGAAGGCGAATGTTCCAGGTCGAGGTCACGGATCTGCGACAGTGATTGGTGAGCGGATTTTTCTTTGTTCTGCGGATGAACAACAGCAGAAGCAAATGGTGCTTTGTTACGATCGACTCACGGGAAAACCTTTGTGGGAAAAAACGGTCCACACGGGGAACTTTCCAGGCAGCGGCAACATGCATGCCAAAAGTACTCATGCCAATTGCAGTCCCGCATCTGATGGTAATTCGGTTTACGCCACTTTCCTGAATGGAGACCAAATTTGGTTAACCAGTCTTTCCTTAGATGGCAAAGTGAACTGGACCAAGGACTTGGGATTCTTTAATGCGAAGTTTGGATACGCTCCTTCTCCTTGCTTGTATGAATCCTTGGTGATTGTTTCGGCAGACAATCGAGGGGGAAGTTTCTTAGCGAGTGTCCATCGTGAATCAGGTGAAATCATTTGGCGAATTGCTCGCAGTAATCAAGACACTTACTCGTCAGCCACGATTGTTCCCTCGAAATCTGGTGCACAATTAGTGATCAGTGGAGACAACAAGGTCACGTCTTACAATCCGGCAACAGGACAAGAAAACTGGTCGTGCGCAGGGACTGCAAAAGCCACATGCGGAACCGTTGTCTGGTGGAACAATTTGGTGATCGCCAGCGGCGGTTATCCTCAACGACAAACCGTTGCAATTGATTCGGGCACCGGACAGAAGGTTTGGGATGATGACGTGAAGTGCTATGAACAGTCGATGCTGGTTGCTGGAGACCATCTGTACGCGGTGACTGACGATGGCATCGCCATTTGTCGTGATGCGGCAACCGGAAAACGAACGTGGCGACATCGGCTTGCTGGCCCGATGAGCGCGTCTCCAGTGCTTGTCGGAAACCTAATTTACGCGACAAACGAAAAAGGCGTCACATGGGTGTTTGAAGCCAATCCCGAAAAATATCAACAGGTGGCCAAGAACCAACTGGGGACTTCAGGTTTCGCCAGTTTCTCCATTTGCGGTGACCGCATTTATGCCAGAACGACAAATCAGGCCAACGCAGGAATTCTGTACTGCATTGGCGACGAAACGGCAGTGACGACGAAACAGCATTGATGACGAAACGGTGAAGTCGTTCAGGCCCAAGGGAATAGGACAATCAGTTGTTTGACCTGTTTTTTAACTGGCTGGCTTCGTCTGGATCAAGCAGTTGGTTGGAGTCAGTGTCGAGCTGGTCGAACAGCTTTCTGTCGCCTAAAAATTCTCTCCACGCAACATCGCCGTCCTGATTGCCGTCCATTCGACGAAACCATTCGGGACCGCGTAATCCGGCAAGTCCCGGCAAAACCGCGTCGGTTGACCCCATGGCTCCACCAGACATCATCGAAGTTCCCCGCAGCGATTCTGGTTGGCCCAAGCCAATCGTTAACCGATAAGATGTTCCAAGTTCGTTTTCAGAAACTCGTTCGTCTCCATCATCATCGAATTCTCGCAGGGCTTCGAACCCGGTTTGCAGTTCTCGAGGGCTCAGCCGACGATCGCTGTTGGTGTCGAGCAACTTAAATAATGTGCGTCCGTCTTGCCGAACACTGACTTCGATACGGCTTTGAGTCGCCAAGGAATCTCGTTCGATAAAGCCTTTGACTTCTTCTCGCAGCAGCATTCCGTCTGAATTCAAATCCAATTCTTGAAACGAGCCGGTTACCTTCAGTTGATTTGAAAGTTCGGCTTGCAGAGCTGGAAATTCGTCTTCAGAAATCGACTGGTCTTTATCTTCGTCGTAGGCCGACATTCGCTGTAGCAGAAAGCCAACCAGAAATCCTCGTGAATCTTTGCTGCCGCCACGAGTCCGAATTTCAATCGGCATTTCGTCGATCCTTAAACGACAGCGACTGTCCTTTCGAAACATTTCTGCGTTGCAGAAGTCTTGGCTAGACTCCAAGACTTCAACACTCAGCTTGGAAGCATTGGCTCGATCTGACAAACGAATGGTTAATGTCAGATGAACGGCAGCTGCGTTGGCACGATCTGTTTGGGAAAGTAGCCACTTGGCCAAAGTCTGTTCAGAAAACACGCCTTGGCTTGCAGTGTTCGCCCAAGTGTTTTCTGGAAGCCTCAGCTGTTTTGCGGCCAGTTCATTCTTGTTGCCGTAACGCTTCAAAATTTGTTTGGCAGCTCGAAAAGCAGATTTCTGATCGGTCACTTGAATCATCGGCAGATTGGCGACTTCTGGAACCAAAGCGACCTGTTGGTTTCGAGGGTCTCGAAAGGGCAACAGTTCAGACGCTGTAAAAGTTTGGTCGTCGTCTAGGTCTCGAAACTTCAACTGTTCCGTGGCGCCTTGAATTTCTGCGGCAGTGACCATGCCATCGGAGTTCGCGTCAATCAGTGCTGACAAACGAACGGAATCTGATGCTGCCACCTGACTTGCAACGATATTGAAACCATCTTGCAGTTGCTTAGAAAACCAAGTGCGGAATTCAGCCACTGGAATCGATTTTGCTTGATCTGACGGATTTTCGACATCAGCTTGGATTTCGGCAATGAGAGATTTTGAACTCGAGATTTGAGCTTGCGACAGAAGCCGATCAGGAATCAGTGCCAGTTCACTTTCCGTTAATAGGGAGTCGGCGTTCAGGTCCAGTCGAGACACCAACAGGCTTGTCACCCATGTTCGGTAGGGCTTTCGATCCACACTGATCTTAAGACGAGCCAAGACGGGGCCTTGAGGAGCCATTACGACCAGAACGGCGGGTTTTGCTTGATCGTTCTGTTGGTAACTTGACGGCAAGTTTGCCGTCAGGCGTGTTGTGAGTAGAATGACGGGGAGAATGAGAGACAGTGCCGTCACACACTTTGTAAATCTCATCATTTCAACTCTCAACAAAGACCGGGAGATCGTTTTTTGCGATGCATACATTTTTGCAATGCATACAGCGGATCGAATTTCAGAATTTTGACTGTTCTGGTTGAACAGCTTACGAATATTTGCTTCAGCATGCTTGCATCTTTGGCAATCGCCTGTCGACATCCTATTGTAAATTCGTTCGTCATGTCATGATGTGGCTGACAACAAGCAGCAGATTCCACACCAAAGTGGATTCCCTTTGGGATCAAAATGAATCAAACTGACTGATGTATTCCAGCGAAGGCGTTGTTGTTCGCCGATGTTTTGATGGAATCCACACAGCAGCACAAACTTTGCACACGTTTATGGATAGACATTTCCACATGCAGCATTGGTCTCATTTTTTTAAATTTCGCCTTGTGATTTGCTCAGCTGTTCTCTTTTCGCTCAGCATGATCAGCACGTCCGGTGTGCAAGCCGATGAGCCGTTTGTTCAGTTTCTTGAAGGGCTGAGAGAACGAAAGCTGTTTGACATGGCTTTCGAACATTTGGACCAACTGGACCGGCGAACAGACCTCGATTTGGAATTTCGAAAGCGACTCAGCCTGCAACGTGGCTTGACCTACGAGGCAGAAGCGCGAGCATCTCGAGTGATTCAAGATCGAGACCTATCGTTGGGCAAAGCGGAACTTGAGTTTCGTAATTTCTTGAAAAGGAATCCCAACCACTCTCAAGCCGCCTTTGTGAATTCCACTCTGGGAAGCTTGCTGTTTGAACGTGCTCGCAGCATTCTTTGGGATGCCGACGCGACCAGTAATGCAGACCGCCGTCCTGAAATGCAAAAGCAGGCTCGGGGACTCATCGATCAAGCGGAAAAGATCTTTCAAAAGGCTCATGACCTTTACAAAGCTCAATACAAAGCCTTTCCACCTCGCATCGATCAAGAAGTCGATCCTGAACAATATCAGAAGCGTTTGACGGCTGAAATTTCGTATCTGCGAGCATGGTTCAACTATGCTCGAGCCGAATATCAGCGAGGACAAGCTTATGACGCTGGGTCCAAGGATAGGAATTCGACCTTGCTACGTGCTTTCAAGCGTTTTGAAGAAATTCATACGGCTCGTCGAAGCAATCCCATTGGCCTTCAAGCACGTTTGATGATGGGCAAGTGCTTTCAGGAACAGGGGGACATGAATCGTGCCCTTGGAATTTACAACGAACTGATTAGCAACAATTCCGATTCTTCTTTCGCGAAACTCAATCGGTCCAACGCCATTCAGTTTCGTTTGATTTGCCTGAATGATGAATCCAAGAAAGACTATCAGTTAGTTTTAAAGGAAGCTGACGATTGGCTTAGCAATAAGCAATATCGAAGCTTGCACGATAGCGAAGTTGGGCTTGGTATCCGTTGGGAGAAAACCATTGCTCTCGAAAAATTGTCCTCAGACCGCAATACAGAAGACAAACAAAAAATAAGCCTTGTGCGAGCAGCCTTGACCGACGCCAAGAAAATTGCTTTGTTTCCGAGTCCCTATCGAGCTGCCGCGACCGCGATGTCAAGACGTTTACAAGCGTCTCTCGGAGATTCTGACGCCGATCCCACCGACTTTGTGACCGCGTTTGAACGAGCCAGAGGCTTAGTGAGTCAGCTGAAAGACTTCGACGAAAAAATTAACGCCGCAAAAAACAATTCAGCAAAACGAAAAGCTAGGCAAGAAAAACAAAGACAGTGGGATGAAATTGCTCGTCTGCTGGTACTGGCGTTAGATCTTCGTAAGCCCGATGATGATCAAAAGGCGGTCGCTCAAGCTCGGTACTTGTTAGGGCATGCTTTCTTAAGCCAACGCAAGAGCTACGAAGCACTCATTATTGCACGCTACAGCATGACAAAGGATCGAATTGTCGATCCCGATTCTGCTCAAGACGCGACGGGCGTCGCCATTCAAGCTGCCGTGCAAGCATTTAACGACGCTGCGGATGACCAGTCCTTTGAACTGCAAATGCTGAAAGACGTTTGCGAAACCATTATTGGTTTGTACCCCAAGAGTTCTCGTGGCAACGAAGCTCGCTATCGACTTGGAAAGATCTATCGAGACCTGAACAAGCCAAACGAAGCTGCGAAGGCCTACTTGACAATTCCCAAAGGATCGTCGGAGTACGCTTCTTCCCGCATTCAAGCAGGCCAGTCATTGTGGCTTGCATGGGCTCAGGCACAAGCCAAGACACAGCAAGCCAATGCCACACCGAAGCAGCAAAAACAGTGGAGTGACTGGAAGCGGAACGCAACCACGTATCTCAAAGACGGCATCCAAGCGGCCCGTAAGGATCTGGGATCAAAAGTTCCTCCAACGGCCGAAATGGTTGCCGCTGAAGTTTCTTTGGCGTCCATCAACATTCTTGAGGGCAAGTTTCAAGAGACAGTGAAAAGGCTTTCATCGGGCGGTGCTGCGTCAGTGATTGCCGCGACAGAACCAACCAAAGGGAAACAACGTCCAGAAAGCGGAATTCAAAGTGCGGCATTTGCGGGGCAACTTTGGAGACAATTATTGCGCGCCTATGTTGGGACTCAACAAATCGACAACGCCTTAAAAGCCATGGCGAAACTCGAAACCATCGGCGGCCAAGATACCACAGCAATCTACACTGAACTTGGGCGAGAACTGCAACAAGAACTTGCTCGTCTTAAAGAAAGCAACAGCACCAAACGCTTGAAGCAGGTTCGAGAATCATTCGAACAATTTCTGTCGAAGGTTTACGAAAAACGCGACCAGACGGATTACAATTCGTTGCTTTGGATTGGCGAAACCTACTTCAGTCTTGGACAGGGCGTTGGTACAGACGACCAAACTGCTGCCGATTCCTATCTCACGAAAGCTGGCCAAGCGTATTCCGAAATCCTTGATAACAATCTTGCCGACAAAGCCACGACGGTGGCCGTTCAGTTAAGGCTGGCTCGTTGTCGTAGAGCACTTCGGCAATACGAACCTGCTTTGGAATTAACCAAAAGCATTCTGTCGAAACGCATTATGCAATTGGATGTCCAGTTCGAAGCGGCTCATATTTTAGCCGACTGGGGGAGCGATCCAGCAGCAGGCGAAACAGATCGCATCAAGGAATCACTGGCAGGAGTAACAGGGGCAGATGGAAAGAAGCTGGTTTGGGGCTGGCAGACTTTGGCAACCCGCCTGAACAACCGCCAAGGAACAGACGAATGGGAAAGTTTAAAAGGGCGGTTCATGGATGCCAGCTACGAATCGCTTCGAAGTCGATTTCGGTTGGCTGAAACCGGAGTCCCTGAAAGAACTGAACTCCTGAACGGAGCGAAAGCTCAAGCTGAAATTTTTGCAGTCGTGAACTTCGAACCTCAGCCAGACGAAGGTGGCAAACTTCCAGACGATGAAGCCGACTTTCAACGTTTCAACAAGTTATACGAACAGATCCAAGTGGCATTAGGCGAAGCGCCTCAGCCTTTAGAACGAGACACCAAAGTTGAAGTTCCTGCTGTTGCCATTACCGACACCCCCAAAGAATCTGACAGCCAACCCAAGGCTGAAACTGATCAACAACCGGTTCCCACCGAGCCAGAACCACCCAACTATCTGCTGTTAACCATTGCTCTGGGGTTGGCGGCTGGTGGAGGCATTGCGTTCTTTAAAGTCATGAGTAAACCGACTAAGAAACGCACCAACTACGCACCGTCGAAGGCGCCCGTGTTGCCCGCCACTGAAGACGGTCCCACATTGATCAGCGCTGGTGGCGATGGCGATATTCCCGATTTTTCTGGATTGAATACAGTCGAAGCTCCATCCGCAGTGATTGCACCGCCAGGCAGTAAGCCGCGAAGAACCAAACCAACCTCCCGCAAACAAGGCTCACAAAAGCCACGTGCAAAAGCACCAGCAACCGATGCAGCTGCTCAGACTGCCCCAAGTCAAAAAGTGGCTCGACGCTCAGAAGCGAATGCATCGTCGGCCGCAGGCAAGCAGCAGACCGGGCAGCCAGTTAAGAAAAAGAAGCGAGTCCTAACGCCCGAAGAAATGGTGCGTTATAAGGCAGCAAAGCTGGCAAAGGCGAAAGCGGCCGCCAAACAGGCGGCTGACGAAGCGGGAGAACCGTCGCCCGAAAAACCATCAACCGAAAAACCAGTTGTGAAAAAGAAACCGGTTAAAAAGCGTCCTCCCACACCACCAACTGAATCCTAGATCGACCTGCTGTGCGAATCGATTGGCTTTGTTTTTCCACCGTCCGTTGTTTTACTGAACCTATGAAATACACACTCTTGATCACTGTGCTGGTGAGCCTTTTGGCTCCTGCGAGTCTGGCCGTCGACATTGTGACACGTCGCAGCGATAACAGCAAAATTCGAGGTTCGATTTCTTCGGCCACGCGGTCTGAAATTATCGTGAAGTCGACGTCGGGGACAGAAATCAAAATTCCCATCACCGATGTACGAAGAGTGCAGTTTGATCGGGAGCCCACGGCATTGATTTCAGCTCGAGCCAACGAGGGTTCGGGAGCATTCGAATTGGCCTTGGAAAAGTACACGAAAATTCAAAAGGGCTACAACAATTCGGATCGGCGTCTTTCCACGGAACTCAAATTTTTGATCGCCCGCACCACAGCAAAGATGGCGGCCACCAACCCCACAAAGGCGGTCGAAGCGGCTCGACTTCTGGCCGACTTTCGCAGTAAAAACGGAACCAACTTCCGCTATTTGGAAGCAACTTTAATGCACGCCAAACTGTTGGGCACCAACGGTAAGGCAGACGAAGGGAAGACGCTCTTAGCAGAAGTTCAGCAGTCGTCTGTCAGTGGCTACCAACTTCAAGCAGGAGTCGAGTTAGGAAGTCTGATGCTGAAGTCGGACGACCTTGATGGGGCGCTCGCAGCTTTCACCGATGTTGTGAAAAAAAGCTCAGACAATGCAAATGCGAAAGCGGCATTGTTTGCAGGCCTGTTAGGGCAAGCTTCGTGTTTGCAAAAGCAAAACAACCATGATCAGGCTGTGAAAGTGCTTGATCGCATCATTGAGGAAGCTTCTGAATTTGAATCATCGACACTGGCATCTGCGTGGCTTCGTAAGGGAGATTCGTTGCAAGTGAAAAAGGAAATCAAAGCCGCTTTACTGGCTTACTTGCATGTGGATGTGCTGTATCCCCGCGAAGCAGCTCAACACGCAGAAGCGTTATACCAACTGTCAAATTTGTGGGGCCCTGCCGGTCATGCGGACCGAGCTGCAGAAGCATCCGCTCGACTGACTTCAAAGTATCCCAACAGCATGTGGGCGAAAAAGAATTAATTGCAGTCAACGATGCTGATCTCCCCGCTGCAAGGCTGATCTCCCCGCTGCAAGAAGCTGCAGGCGGGGAGCTGCGAATTTTCGTGACCACAAGATCTCGTTGGCGAGATGCTAACTGGAAATCATTGGTACGCCGCGCTGTACCAACTGAATGGGCATCCCCCAAGGATCTCGCAGCATGGCGAAGGTGTCATCCGCTAGTTCATGCACATCAGCCACAACGGTCGCTCCTGCTGCCTTGAGTCTGGCAACATCTTCTTGGATGTTGTTGCTTAAAAACGCAAGATGAATTTCGGGAGGCTGGAGCTTCGAAAAGTCGGTTCGAGGTGCATCTGGGTTTCCATAAATTTCGATCATGATCGTGCCACTGTCGTCTGCCATAAAGTGGACATAGGGCGCGTCGACTCGACGTCGCTTGACCGTCATCCCCAAGTGATCCACATACCAGCCAGCCATTAAGACTGGGTGCTCTACGTTAAACGCAATGTGTTCCATCTTCATATTTGCTTCTGCCTTTTGAGGATTCTGTATGCTGGACTTCAATATCCAAGTTGATTGTGGTTGAGCAGTTTTGCGAAGGATAAAGGTCAGCGCGAAAATTACCAGAGTCCCACGATGACAGGAATCTGAACAAAGCCCTTGGGGGCGCTAGAATTCAGCGGCACGATCAAGAGACCAAACGTGTCTCGGATTACGGTTGCGCTACTAACCGTCGCACCACATACGGTTGCGCCACTAACCGTTGCGCCACTTACCGCTGCACCACATACCGTTAAGATTCAAGGTGTAATTCGGGTTTCAGCCAGATCCACGACTTGCCCAACCGTCCACCGTAGTTGCCAGCGGTAATTGAAACTAAGCCTTCTACCTGACAGGCCGCTTTGATACTCGCTTGAGTTGCTTGGTGAACGGCTTCTAAGCTGGATCCGTTGATAATAATTTCCATCGCGCTGGTGACATTTTCAGGGAGTTGACTTTCTACCCCTTCGACATTTTTCAATGTCGGACAGAAGGGATCGTTTGTGCTGGCAAAAAGGAAGTCATATCGACTTCCTGCCTTCGATCCACTGGCAGCGATGCCTCCCGGAAATGGAGTGATGACTCCCGGACACTGTCGACAGGCTTCGACCGCTTTTTCGGCGGCGGTGATTGATGCGTCTTCTGAAGTGGCCAGAAACCACAGATTGCCTCCCATAATCCCATCCCGATACGAAAACCGCTGATCGATACAGAACTCTCCTCCCATCGTTGGAATCACCCACATCGGTCTGTTGAAGCGGTGTTCAATTTTTTCAAAGCGGTCTCCGAAAAACGCGACCTTGCGTCCAAGAGGATAGTGATCTTGGTCTTCGGCGGGTTGGTCAACAGAAAAGCAGCGAGCCGTCGGGCAAGTCAGCACATTTTGAGACACGCGAGCCAACAGGCTCTTTTCGAGAGCTCGTATTCGGTCTTTACGAAAACGAGGAACATGGAATTGACAGATGGCTCCGGGACGACCATCGGGAGTCTGAAACGATTCGTCTGCTGCGAGGGGCGGTGTGTCTGGCGTGGCTGCTCCCGGTCCCACGTATCGGTCGACTCCAGCTTCGCAATCACACATGATGGAAGATGATCCATGGCCGGTGGCGGCAGAAATTGCATGGTCGAGCCAGTTGCGGTCTCTGGCGGTAATTAGAAATTCACAGTACAGACTGCGAAAGGCTTCCGCATAAGTATCTTCGACTTCAACCATCATGGAATGACTTTCGGCAACTGTGTTCGATTCATGCGTGTT
>CAYTUE010000001.1:53321-55375 GCA_964441085.1 uncultured Planctomycetaceae bacterium | reverse complement strand
GCGATGCGTGTTTTCAGCGACTGTCTCTTTTGGGTATCCCGACACGTTCGTTTTGAAGTTGCGTTATTCGCTCGCCCGGAGGGCGGAACAACAACTGCCGGTGCCGTCAGGCACTGGAAATCGTGACCACGGCAAAACCTATGCAGCCCTCTGGGCTGAAAGATCGCAACTTCACAACACGTTGGCGAGGACAGAAACAATAGGGATGCAAACTCCTCGCTGGCGCGTCGGGTTACCTTTTTCAACAACCCACTAGGGTCGACCTCGACCTTCGTAAACTCGATTTTCGGTCACAATTTTATCCATAAAGACATCGTGATCAGCCACTGGGATTTCTTCGAACATTTGGCATTCAAACGCCAATGCAATCAAAGGAGTGTCTGGGCGAGCATGTTGCAGCAGTTTATCGTAGTAGCCTTTGCCGTGCCCCATTCTTGCTCCTCGGTGATCAAAGCCGACTCCCGGTACCATCACCAAATCCAGTTCTTTCACATCAACTTGTCGTTCCGCAAGCGTTCGCAGTTCAGGTTTGGGTTCTAGAATTTTGTACATCCCAATTTCCAACTCTTCCATATCTGTTAAACGAAACAGCTGCAAGTTGCCGTGATCGTCGCACCATGGAACCACAACCACTTTGCCATTTTCTAATGCAACGGGCAGTTCGGTTCGAGTTCTCACTTCACTACGAACGTCGACATAGAACATGACAGTCGTGGCCATTGCGTATTCTGGCAAAGACATCAAGGCGCCACAAATTCGTTTCGACAAATGATCCTTGTCTTCTTGGTCATTGCGGTTGGAATGAGCCTGCTTACGCAAACGGTTTTTCAATTCTTGAATGTCTGCATCAAGCATGATGAAGTGTCTTTTGAAAACAGTGAGCTGATGAAGAATGGAGGAAGATGTCGTGGTTGGATCCGAGAAGGTTTCAACGATCACAATCAGGTTTCCACAACCACTATTGAAGAACAGGTCGGGGATTGAAGAACAGTTCGGGAATTCTGCCTGCCCAGTATGGTTTCTTACAACGGCAAAGGCAGACAGATTTCTGTGTTTGTTGCGGCTGGGCTGATCAAAGCTGTCTGCTACAAGCGAATGGCAGCGACTTTCGCCAAGGGCAAATCGAAACAGCGTTTGCTACGGTTGCCAGAAGCATGCGGAACGCAGGCTCATCCTTGCGGCCTTGCACGTGGAGTCTCTTTAGTTGTTTTCGGGGTGGTAGCCGTCAAAGGGAGGATCTTCTGGAAGATTGTCGTCTGATTCAGAAGGTCGATCTTGCGAACCACCCATGTCGGGAGGAAGCATCCCCGGTGGCTGGCCTGTGGGGCTTTCGGGACGACTTTGAAACTGCCGATAGGCATGGATCAGGCTGTCCAAAAGTCGCTTTGCATTGGGAGCCGCCAAGAAAACTCGACTTGATACCGACGACTTCGGAAAGAAGGTGGTAATAAAGTCGAGCGAAAATTCGGAAGCCGTGTGTCCAATCATGACAGCATTGGCGTACACACCGCTCATTTTTTCTTCGGCCAGCTTGAGCTGGTCATACAGGTCTTGAGCCGACTGGCGTTGAGCATCTGGATGAGGAACAGGAGGCGTTGGAAGCAGAATCTCGCCAAATCGGTCTTCGTGCTTTTTCAGATTGTCTTGCAAGGCCTGAATGAACTGAGCAATCACGGGAGGTGGCATCACGATCCGAGCAGCAACCTGTTGAGGCTGTTGCATTCGGAGCAGAAAATCGACAATAAATTCGTATTGTCCCTGTAACACCACTGCTCCGGTGCTGAAGGTTCCCGCAGCAACATGGCCAGGCACTAAGGCCCCTACAGGAGCGTGTCGTACCTCTTGGCTCTGAGGTTGATCGTCAGGAGAATTGTCAGAATTCTGTTCGGGATGGTCTTCCATGGCACTGGCTTCTCGCTACAAGTTTGTAATGGAGTGACATCCCATAGAGTAGCGTCTTTCTTTGCCCCAGGCTTCCCAGATAGAGCGAATCCTAGCAACAATCAACAATGCGAAACTGATCAACATGAGTTGCAAAACTGCTCGCCGTCAGT
>CAYTUE010000001.1:46914-53221 GCA_964441085.1 uncultured Planctomycetaceae bacterium | reverse complement strand
AGTTGCAAAACTGCTCGCCGTCAGTGGCGAAGCCGCTCGCCGTCAGTTGCGAAGCTGCTCGGCAGTGTTGCGAAAAATCAGGGTGGAAACGGAATTCGAATTTTGAATTTTCTGTCGCATTTTTCGATCGAGCCTTGGTCAATCAGCATGCCTTCTTCAACAGAACCCGTCTGCCTGATTCAGCACGGTTGCGAACAAGTTAATTCTTGATCGCTTTCTTCTTTGAAAACCGTTCTTGGTGTTCTTTGAGCTTGGCCTGTTTATCTTCTGGAGCCTTGCTGATTGCAGTCGCGATCCATTGGTTGGCGTTCTTGAAATCTCCATCGGCCGCATAGGCTGTTGCCAAAGTATCCAATGCGTTCCAGTCGAGATACTGAGTCATCTCGCAGGCTTTTGTGGCAAGTTCAACTGCCTTTTTTCCGTTGCGAAACTTTTTCGATTTGGCAGTCGCATAGATCCATGCCATGTCATTGACGGGCTGGTAGGACGTGGCATCGAGCTTGATTGCTGTTTCTAAGTCAGCAATCGCACCAGCAAGGTTGTCGGATTGACGATACGCGTAAGACCGATTTCCAAGAGCATCAGTATAGCGGTCATAGATTTTGATGGCGGCACTGAAGTCTTCAATCGCCTTGGCAAACTTTCCTTGTCGAGAATACACGACCCCACGGTTGTTGAGCGCTTCGGGGTATTCTTTGTTCATGCCAATCGCAGCATTTAAATCAGTGAGGGCCGATTCGTATTTTTCTTCAGCAATCGCACAAAGTGCGCGATTGTTATAGGCGACGAAATGTGTCTTCGACGCTTTGACTGCGGCACTAAAATCCGCTCGGGCTTTTTCGTAGTCTTCCTTTTCATACCACGCAGTGCCTCGGTTGTTGAGAACTCCTGCGACTCTTGGTTTCTTCTTTAGGCTTTCATTGAAGTCAGCGATTGCCTTGTCGGGATCTTGGTGAGCCAAATGAGCAACACCACGCAGGTGATAGTTTTCTGCCGATGCTTCTTTTTCAATTTCCTGAGTCGTTGTTTCAATGGCAGTGTCGAAGGGAAGAGTATTTTCGATCCAAATCCAGCCACCTTTTTCTTCAATCCACAGCCATTCGTCCTTTTGCAGATCAGTGGTATAGGTTTCTCCCAAGTAGGCCTTCCATACAATTTTTTCAGGCGTTTGCAGTTCTGCTCCCGCTGTCTTTACGATCACTTTGCGAGACTTCTGTGCTTTGGCAGCAGGCTTCGCTTCAGTTTCTTGTACAGCGGCCGCATCATAGACAAAGAAAGCAAGACCCAAGGCCATCAGGGTCATAATGGCAAACTTCGAAATGAACCGGACAGACGACCCAACGGGAAACTTCCAATTTGAATGAACCATAGCCATAGCAGCACTTCATGTGGGGCAAGAACGAGTCAGTTAAGATGATTCCAGATTGTGTTGGTTCGCGATGCGAATCCAGCAATCGAAACAGCCTTGTGGTGAACACTAGCATTCGTACAGGCCCCCTCAAAAAATCAAAACGTGAATTCAGCAACGTTCTAGCGAACCAGTCGATTCAAGGAAGTTCTACGTAAACTGTGCTGATTACGCACCACTTCGAGACTGGGGCAGACCTCCAAAGTTCACATTGCTTCCAGCAAATCGCGAAGCTCAATGCTCCTGTTGATGGCTGGATACCTCGGACCCATCGCAGAAAACAGCCAAATGGTATCCGTTAGCCTGAAATTCGTTGCCTGTGAAGTCCATTCGCCGCTTCCGTTTGCTGACTGCGTGCTTTAGACTGCACCATTCTTCGTTCAACAGTCTAGGCCGAATTCGGCTGCTTTCGTGAGCTAATTCATGTTGTCTTTTGAGTGTCATCGTCTTTCTGCTTGCTTGGTTGTTCTGGCGACATACGGGTTCACTTGCCAGTCGGTCTGTGCCGACAAAATCATCTTGAAATCTGGTCAGGAAATTGTGGGCGACGTTTTAAAAGAACGCGATGACGCGGTGTATGTCGATGCCGGAGTCGACGTGATTCGAATTCCATTGGAACGAATTGCTCAAAGAATTGAAGACAGCCCGAAACCGGAAGCGACTTCTGAAGTGTCTGGTTCTGGAGCTGGCATGTTGCAATTCGCAGACATGCCTATTCGCAGCGTCAAAGACTTGGTCGCAAAATTTGCAGAAGGAGTCGTGCTGATTCAAACCCCGGATGGACTTGGATCGGGTTTTGTCGTGACCAAAGATGGACACTGTGTGACCAACTACCATGTTGTTGAAGGACAAACCCGAGTTGCCGTGACGATTTTTCATCACAATAAAAAGGGAGAGTTCGAACGCAAGTCGATTCGAAACGTAAAAATTCTTGCTTTGAATCCTCATTTTGACCTCGCCTTGTTGCAGATTCCCAAGCAAGAAAAAGTCGACTTTCGCCCAGTGAATATCGCCGCCGATGATTCTCAACGAGAAGGCGATGCAGTCTTCGCGATCGGCAGTCCGCTGGGGCTAGAACGATCGGTTTCAGAAGGGATCGTCAGCACAAAGAATCGCAACATGGAAGGGATCGTTTACATTCAAACGACGGCTCAGATCAACCCCGGAAACAGTGGTGGTCCACTGTTTAATAATCGAGGGCAGGTTGTTGGAGTCATCAACATGAAGTTGCCGTTCGGCGAAGGACTTGGATTTGCCATTCCTGTCGCCTACCTGCGACACTTTATCCATAACCGAGACGCTTTTGCGTTTGATCGCACCAATCCCAACGCAGGCTACCGCTATTTAGAACCGCCGGAACGAACAAGCACGATGACTCCTGCGGAAGCCTTGAAATCAACGCTTGAAAATACGGAAGAGAAAACGAATACCGACAGCAACTAGGGCGCTGCCGTGAGTTGTTGTGTTGGAGTTGTTGACACCGTGACTCAACTGGTCTGGCCACATATTGCTGTAGGCAGTGCGCAGGTTTGAACAGGCCGAGCAAAGTTGGAACAGTTGTTTGGTCGCTTCTCCAGCCCACACTGGTGCTGTGTTGCTTTCCGCACAACACGGTTCGGTTTTGCTGTTTGGCTTCACGGTAGGGATCGCTTCATTTTGAAGGGGGCTTGATCGCTCGGTTTCAAGCTCGCCCCGCTTTTCTGATGTTGAATGGCAACTGTTGCGGGTGACGCATTCGCCCATCAAGAAGTGCCTTCTGTTGTCGTATTACCCCATTCGCAAAGAATCTCACTCGCATGTCCATATCCATTTTGGGTCGCTGCCAAGCCTTTGGCTGTCTTTTATGTGTGTTGGTGTTCGCGATGTTGCCTCAGGGAGTCATTGCTCAGGACGCGATGGACTTATCGCCTGAACAAACGGCGGCCATCAACAGCATTACGGTGGGTAAGTTGCAAGGCACAGTGTCGTTTCTAGCAAGCGATGAAATGAAAGGACGGATGACCCCTTCACCGGAACTGGCCATTGCGTCTCGTTATGTGGCGACTCGACTGCAAGCCGCAGGCTTAGATCCCCTCGGAAAAGACGGCTCGTACTTTCAGGTTCAAAGCTGGCCTCAAATGACATTGCCGAATTCCGCGAAATTAAGCATTGATGAAAAGCCCATTCGAGTTCTCGGAGTTCTTGCCGCGGGTTCACAGGATCTCAACTTTAAAGGCACTTTGCTTTCGGAAGCGGTCGCATTAAAACAGGTCGCAGAGAAAGGATCGGATGCCGCTGTTTGCGTTGTCCTTGAGGATTTGTCTTTGCCGCCCCTTGGCCGAGCTTCCGCTGCGATGTTGCAGTCTTCGCTGTCTCGTCAACTGGCTGCTGTCAAGGGAAAAGGTGTGGCCCTTGTCGTTGTGAAGTGCGATTCAGACAGCCGACTTCCCGAGTTAGCCGCTACGCTTCAAGGTGTTTCCATTCCAGTAACCCAAGGTCGTCGCGTCAATCTGCCTGTGTTGCTTGTGTCGGCAGATGATGTGAAGGTCGGTTCAACGGTGATGGCAGAAGTGCCAGCAGCCATCGATTCGCCTGCTTCTGTTCGTAATGTCTTTGGGATTGTGAAGGGCTCAGATTCTGAACTTTCCCAAACGGCGATCATCGTAACGGCTCACTTGGACCACATTGGAACTCGTGAATTCGGTCCCGACCGAATTCACAACGGAGCAGACGATAATGCCACAGGAGTCGCCGCCGTTCTGGCAATGGCAGAAGCGGTGGCAGCCTTGAAGCAACGCCCGAAACGGTCCATCATCTTTGGGACATTTTGGGGTGAAGAATCTGGATTGCTGGGTTCAAAAGCCTACGCGAAGGCTCCTTTGTGGCCTTTGGATCGAACGATTGCTAACGTGAATTTTGAAATGCTTGGCCGACCAGAAAAGGACGCTTACGGAAAAGCGTGGATGACAGGATGGAAGCATTCTGACCTTGGAGAAATTATGAACCAAGGCAGTCAGCGTGTGGGAGTCGAAATCTTTAACCGTACAGATGTGGGCGAGATGCTGTATGCCAGAAGCGACAATTATTCCTTTGTGCAAAAGGGAATCGTGGCTCACAGTTTTTCAGCAGGTTCGTTGCACGGCGATTACCATCAACCCACAGATGAATGGGAAAAGCTGAACTTCAAACACATGACAAAAGTTTCTCAAGGGCTACTTTCCGGCCTGTTGCATCTGGCCAATCGCACAGAAGTGCCGCAGAAACAACGTCGCTAGCAGGCGGTTCGGTTGTGTCTGTCAGTAAAGCACAGTGTGTCTGTTGAGCAAGGTAACCCGAAGCGTTCGCCAGGAATTTGCAGCCACTTTGCTCCGGTTTTCATCGCTCATTGACACCGGGTGATGACTGGGGCCATTTTTCAACGGTCTGTTAAAATCGCCGTGTTTCGATGGTGACTTGGCGTTCCTTTCCGTTTGAGATGTTTGGCACTGATTCGCTGCTGATTCACAGTGATTGCGGCACTAATTTCCACAAAATTCAAGCGAACCTGTTCTCAGGGCCGATGTCCAGCTAGAATGTGTGTTCGTAGTGGAAGGTTTTCTTTTGCTGTGAACCTTATCGGGGGCGATCGGATTTGACTGGGTCATCGTCGATCAGGGTGGCGTGTCGTGGTTGATCAGCAGGCCACGTAAAAAGCTGATCAAACAATAACTGCTACACCGCAGTACTCTTTGGCTGCCTAGTAATAGGCGTCACTGAACAAGGAATCCCCGTCTGAGGAGTCCGAAGTTCAGTTGCAAATTCAGACTGGCACTCGTTCATTGATCACTACGGCGAGTGTGAGACTTGTTGAGATCTAGTGGCGGAAGGTTTTGTTCGGAGAGCCTCGTCGTTGCGAATTTAATCAACGAACTATACACGTAGAAGCTCTGATTAAGAGTCCACAGGACGGGGGTTCGATTCCCCCCGCTTCCATCAATCAACGGCCACTTGCCTTTTCGGTAAGTGGCCGTTTTTATTTGATTTGCAACGATTTCCACCTCTCGCCAAGATCCCTGAAACCTGTACCACCGCTTGTCGCTTGATACTGGCAAGTACTGTCAGCTGGATGAAGACTGTTTTCAGTTCTAGCCGCCGACATTGATGGGTTGCTTTGATATGAAATGAGCGACGGCGAAACAGGCCAGCATCATCAGCCAAACGAGATCCAGAAAGTGCCAATACATCACACAAAACTTGACGGGGAAGTTTCTGTGGCTGCTGTAGGCGTTCTGGCTGTCACGACGTAACAGGATGCCCAACGCTACGACTCCACCAATCACGTGCAGCGCGTGAATAATGACCAACACAAACGTCAGGCCATACAGGTTTCGAAGAGCCGACGATGGCTGAAGATGATCATTCATCATTTCTACCATGCCGAAACTTTGCACAACGAAAAACAGAACCGATAATCCAAATGCAATTTTTAAGTGCTTGCGGAAATGCTTTTGGTCATCTTTTCGGATCGCAAACAATGCCGCATGAGTGACCGCGCTGATGGCAAGAAGGTTGAGCGTGGTGATTGCAAAGCCGGCCGGGATGCGGAATGGCTGAATCGATGCCTGTTCTTGAGTTCTCAACGTGATGTAGGCGCCGTACAGCAAAACGCAGCTGAAAAAGAAAACCCCCAAAGAAATCAGGAAGATCCACGCTCCCTGCTCTTCTCGTTTTTCAACGGCTGACCAATGACTGGACATTCAAAATTGGCTTTCAACAAGATCACTGGTGAACACAAGTTTGAAGATTGTAGACCGACTTTGACCTGATTCGATTGCAGTCAGGTCTGTCCCTTCTAAAAATGCCAGACTCGATAAAATCGGTCCTGTCACAGCCTCTATTTTTTCATGTGCGAAAGGTCGGTTTGACTTTCTGGCTGCTACC
>CAYTUE010000001.1:16695-46814 GCA_964441085.1 uncultured Planctomycetaceae bacterium | reverse complement strand
CTGCTACCGTTTCTGTCTGTTACGGGAACGATTCCTGTCTGCTACTTTTCATTTTGATTTGGGCTTGTTCACTTTGAATTCCACTGAATCCACCACAAAACCAGCCTCTTTTCCAACTGCTAAGATGTTAGGGATACTTCTGGTGGTCAGCTTAATCAGTCTGAATCTTTTCATTCTGATCCGAATCAAAACAGTTGAGGCTCAGTTTTCAAAACAGCAAGCGTTTTGGACGTTGTGTCAAGGAGTCTCTTCTGCGACCCAACGAGCCGCTTTTTTTACGAGTCTGGTTGCCGAACAGCATTCTGAATGGCGTAGCGCAAACTTAAGAAACTTGGACTTAGAAGGTTCGAATCTGGCAAACAGAAACCTAAGCATGGCTGACTTTACTGGAACGAAATTTGTTAAGACAGATTTGACTCAAGCAATGCTGAAGGCAAGTCGCTTGGATCTCTGCGATTGTTCTTCAGCGAATTTCGAAGATTCTGTTCTGGATGAAGTTCAATTGTTTAAAAGTCGCATTGACAACGCGAATTTTCGGTCCGCGACCATGGTGTCTGCGGTCCTCGAACAGTGTTCGGGGGACAACGTGAACTTTGTGAGAGCGAATTTAACCGGAGCTCTTTTATCGATGGCGAATTTATCCAATGCCGATTTTACGGGAGCGAATTTAAGCGGTGCATCGCTCGAAGGGGCCACTTTGCAGGGAGCCAACTTGGCTCTTGCAGAATTCAAGGATACCAACATCACTGATGTGGATTTTACCGGAGCAAATTGGTGGAGAAGCCGGGGGTTGAGTCGAGATCAACTTCATTTTTTAGCGGACACTTTTCCTGCAACGGAAACAGACAAGGAAAACCGTCAGCGAGATTTCAAATTATGGCTGCAAGGGTTTCAGTAGGAGAAGGTTTTGCATGGCCCATGCCTCCCGTTGGTCTCGCATTTGTTTCTGAACACGGACGAATCACGTCTGTCAGCGGCAAGTGTGTTGTTCAAAACCTGCTTTACAAATTTCTTACAAACTCCTGACAGTGTTCTGACCACTTCTGTCTGCAAAGAGTGTCTGATACGGGCACAGTTGCGAATCGGCGTTGTCAGACTGGATCGATCAGTTTCGGCATGGCGAGCCGCGTTTGGTAAAACACACTTTTACATGTCTATTGGGAGATGAAACATGAAACGGATTGGTCAATTTACCGCGCTGTCAGTGGCGGTCTTGTTTTGTGGACTGTCCACATCTGTGTTTGCTGGAGATGCTGTCAAGCGAACAGCTTCAAGAGTAGAACTGGACGTCAAACCCATTCATGGCTATTTGAAGGCTGGTGAAAAGCAGACCACGTGGATTCGAGTTGGCTTGCAGGGTTTCAAGATGAAATCTAAGAAGTCTCGGTCGTCCGTTAATCTTGCCATCGTGATGGACAAGTCGGGGTCCATGCAGGGGGAAAAGATGAAACGTGCTCGGTTAGCAGCCATCGACGCGATTCAACTCTTGTCGAACGACGATATTGTTTCCATCATTACTTACGATTCCACCGTTGATGTGTTGGTTCCGGCTACGAAGCTCACTGACAAGAAAATGGTCATCAATCAGATTAAGAAAATTCAGCCAGGCGGCAACACGGCCTTGTTTGCTGGAGTCAGCAAAGCTGCTGCGGAAGTTCGTAAGTTCTTGGAGAAAGAACGAGTGAACCGAGTGATCTTGTTATCAGATGGCTTGGCGAATGTGGGCCCCGCTTCTCCTGGTGAACTCAGCGATCTTGGCAAGTCTCTGATCAAAGAGAACATCAGCGTGTCGACTCTTGGCTTGGGGCTTGGCTACAATGAAGATTTGATGGTGAGACTCGCAAAGTCAAGTGGTGGCAATCATTTGTTCATTGAAGAAGCCTCTGAACTGGCTGATATCTTTCGCGGTGAATTCGATGACGTGCTGTCGGTGGTTGCTCAAGAAGTCGACGTCACTGTTACGATTCCAGAAGGCATTCGTCCTGTTCGAGTTCTCGGAAACGAAGCAGAAATCAATGGCCAAAAAATTGTGACTCGGTTGGCTCAAATCTACAGTGAGCAAGACCGACACGTTGTGATTGAAGTGGAACTGCCAGCCAACGAGGAAGCGAAAAAACTGCGTCTTGCTGGAGTCAAAGTGACCTATGCCAACATGGAAAGTCACGAATCAGATCAGCTTTCTGCGAAAACAACCGTTTCGTTCAGTGACGATCAAGACAAGATTGAAGAGAGTTTGAATCGAGACGTTCTGGCAGATGTTGTCGCGTTAGTATCAAGTGAACAAAATAAGTTGGCAACTCGCTTTTTGGACGAAGGCAATTTGGAGGGCTGTCGACTTGTGTTAGACAAGAATGCAAATTTTCTGAGAGACAATGCGCATAAGTGTCCAGATGATGAAGATCGATTGAATATTCTGTCGTCGCAAAATCGAGCTTGGTACAGCAGGTTAAACAGTATCGGCAGTGTCAACGCTCCTGAAGCGAAGTCGGTTCGAAAGGGCTTTCGAGAATATCAGTCGGAAGTTGATCAGCAGCAGCGAGTGAAGGGGGGACGTTAGACGAGCGATCGCAGCCACGTTCGTGAAATTCAGAAGGTGACGTAAACTGCCTTGGTTTGCCCTCAAACAGGAAAGAGATGTTTGGTCGTCTCTTTCCTGTTGTGTTTTAAGCCGTGAACAACGGTCTGCTACTGACACGTCGCAGGGCTTGTATTGGTCGTTGTTGATTTTTCAGGTTACTGGATTTCTAAGATCTTTGGTTTTGTGAATCTTGCGTACCATGAATTTGAATGCGCTGGTATGTTGAATTCGGACTGGTAGTGATAAGACGTGCTTCCCGACCAGTGATTCGCTGCCACTGAAGTTTGGCGATTGGGACAAGCTGCCAGATCTTTCGACACAGAATTTTACCTTCACATGAATATCCGCCCCGTCATCCAGATTGCTTTGATCGTCATTCTGCCGTTGGCTGCATTGGGATGGGCGGCATGGCAGATCGCTGAAAACGAACAGCTTGTTGTTCAGCAGCGCTATCGAAGATTGATGCAAGACCGTTTACAGGATATCAACGTGACCGTGAACGGTTACTTCAGTGATGTTCAACGTGAGATCCAGAAGGTGCTTGAGATCAACAATTTTGAAACAGCGGAGTTGCGGCGGATCAGTCGCCAAGAACCTCGACTGCTTCAAACCTTTGTGCTGAGTGCCGAGGGGGAATTGATGTACCCCAATCCCATGAATGATTTGAATGCAAATGAACAAGATTTTTTGCTTCAAACGTCTCGCATGTTTACCGGTCAAGATCTTCGGTCAGCTGTTTTGCGAATTGAAAGTCGGCAGGACAAACAATCTTCTGTCGGCCTCCAAAGTCAGAGTTTTGACAATCAGGGAGGTGTCAAGCAAGTTCCTTTGCTTAGTAAACCACAGCCAGCCATTGTGCAGGAAAGTACAGTCGCACAAGTTCAGCAATCGCCCGTACTTCTGCAACAGCAGTCTCCGAGCCAAAGCTTGTCTTTAAATCAAGGCTCAAGAGCCAGCGTCAAACAAAGTCCACAACCAAACCTGCCGTCGTTTCCCAGTGTGCTGCAAGTCGAGCAATCCAACGGGTTGACTCAGTTTCAGCAATCGTCGGGATGGTTTTTATGGTATTGGGATCGAGGATTAAATCTGATTTCTTGGCAGCGTCGTCCGTCGGGGCAAATTGTGGGCGGAGCATTGGTAAGAGCTCGTTGGATGTCGGACTTGATTGCTCGACTACCTGAAACCATTCATTCCGAAGTGACTGACTCATCTGAAAGCGATCAAGCTGCCAATCGTCTGGCAACTCGAATCCAGCTTGTGAACGCATCCGCAGCCACAGTGTACCAGTGGGGAAGTTATGAACCTGAATCAGGTCAGCAGGCCCTATGCGAAGTTCCTCTTGCGGAACCGTTAAGCAGCTGGCGTCTGAAGTGTTTTGTGCCAATTGAAGAATTGACGTCTGGAACAGGCCGAAGCGCCTACTTTGGACTGTTTTCTAGCTTCGTCGCCACCGTTGTGATTGTGGCAGCGACTGCGGTTTTCTTTCTTCGAAATTATTCACGAGACATGAGGGAAGCTCAGCAGCAAGTTAGCTTTGTGAATCAAGTTTCGCACGAATTGAAGACTCCGCTTACAAATATTCGAATGTATGCGGAACTCTTGGAATCCGACCTGAATTACAGTGACGAAACAACAACAGAAAAGCCGCGCCAACGTCTGCAGATTATTCTGTCCGAAGGTCAACGTTTGACTCGACTCATCGGTAACGTGTTGACGTTTGCGAGACAGCAAAAAGATTCGTTGCAGCCTCATCTGACGGAAGCTTGCCCCGATCAGGTGATACAACACATCATCGACCGTTTTCATCCGGCGTTGGTGGATCAACAGGTGGAAGTGAAAACGCAGTTGAATTCCCCGAATTCCGTGAAGCTTGACTGTGACTTCTTGGAACAGGTTTTAGGGAACCTGATCAACAACGTTGAAAAGTATGCTGCCACGGGCGGACAAATTTGCATCAACAGTCGGCAAGAAGCAGATCGTTTGATCTTGGATGTCAAAGACTGTGGCCCCGGTATTCCATTGGCTTTGGCCGATCACGTGTTCCAACCGTTTGCGCGAGTCACCAATGATGTGAGCTATGCAGCGGGCACAGGAATTGGCTTATCGATTGCTCGTGAGTTAGCAAGGCGACACGGTGGAGACTTGTTGCTGAAAGAATCGCCAACTGGATGTTGGTTTCAAGCTGTTTTGAAATGTGAGACACCGTCATGAAAGTACTGATTGCCGAAGACGATCGATTTACTCGAGAAGGTTTGTGCGAGCTGCTGGAAAGTGAAGGCTACGGTGTGGTTGCAGCAGCTGATGGCAGTTCTGCTGTGCAGCTGTTTCAAAAACACCAACCTGACTTTGTGTGTCTTGACATCATGATGCCATTGCAAAGCGGGTACGATGCCTGCCGTCAGATTCGCAGCCTTGAACCCAACGTGCCAATTATTTTCATTAGCGCGAAGTCCGAAGAAGTCGACCGGCTGGCGGGTTTTGATGTGGGAGCAGACGACTTTATTTCGAAGCCGTTTAGCGTAAAGGAAGTGGTGGCTCGCGTGCGAGCTGTCGCCAGACGTTGCTACGCAAATAATCCCGCCGAAAGCCAAGAATTCGAAATTGGAGGCGTGAAGGTGCTGTGCAGTGAGCTGCGAGCTATAAGAGACGAAACTGTGATTGACCTAAGTCCTCGAGACGTTGCGATTTTAAAGCTATTGCACGAACGTCGAGGCAAAGTGCTGGATCGTAACACAATTTTTAACTGTGTCTGGGGGGAAGACTATTTCCCCAACAGCAGAACCTTGGATCAACACATTTCGCAACTAAGAAAGCGGATTGAAGTCGATCCTCGTCATCCAGAGATCATCAAGACTGTCCACGGTCTCGGATACCGATACGACCCACAACAGTGAACTCATACGCCCTGTGGCCAACGGCCAGTGACCCGTTGATTGACGTCAGTCGGATGAGCCGTGTTGCCTGCACTTGTCATGGCAGAGGATTTTTTTACGACCAGTGGGAGGTGTTTCCCAACAAGCTTATCAGCAGGCTACGAATCGCCTAATCGTCGTTGCAGGTATTCGGCTCGAGCTTCATTTCGAGGGGCTGTGTCCAAAGCTTCACCGAAGATCTTTTGAATATGAGCGGGTTGAATATGCACGAATAACTCGTTGACGATTCCCTGATCAATATCTTCGATGAGTCCCAGATTGATGCCCAATCGAAGACTGGACAACAGAACCATGGTTTCTTCTGAACTGATGGAGCGAGCACTGCGAAGCGTACCGAGAGCGCGGGCCACCTTGTCGTCTAATTGGCCTTTGTTGTCTCGGCACAAAAGATCTCGAACTCGGCGTTCGTAACCAAGAATACGAGGAATCACTTCGGACAGGTTTGAAAGCAATTCTTGCTCACTTAATCCTAAAGTAATCTGGTTACTAATTTGGTAAAAGTCGCCCATGGCTTGGCTTCCTTCACCATACAGTCCACGAACAGCCAAGTTGATTTTTTGAGCTGCTTCGTGCACTTTGCGAATTTCTCGAGTAATTCGTAACGCAGGCAGGTGTAGCATCACGCTGACTCGGATTCCTGTGCCCACGTTTGTTGGGCAGGCGGTGAGGTATCCCAAAGATTCGTCGTAGGCAAAGCTGACTTTGCTTTCGATTGCGTCGTCGAGTGCGTTGACTTGGTTCCAGCATTCTTCCAATGCCAGACCACTGTTTAGCACCTGCATTCTGAGATGATCTTCTTCATTCAGCATGATGCTGGTTTGTTCGTGCGGATCAATAACGACCGCTCGGGGGCCTTCTGCGTCACACAGTTCCCGGCTGATTAACTGGCGTTCGTTTAAGAACCGACGATCAAGTTCATCAATCTGTTGAATATCAACGAATTGGTAGGAGCGGTCTGGCGATGCTTCAAAAATGGTTGAATGAAGCTGGTCGACCAAGGTTTGGCGAATATCGTGATCCGCGCGACTCATGAATGGAAAACCCACAACATTGCGGGCCAGCCGAATGCGCGTAGAAATGACGATATCTGAAGCGGGGCCCTCGCTGGAAAGCCACTTTCCACTGCAGGAAGCCAATTCAGAAAGGTACTTCGAATTGTCCTGTCCGTCTGACTCCAAGAATCCCATCCTTCTTCTTCAATAGTAAAATATGAGGCTACGATGATGGGGCAATACACCCAATTCGATTCACTCAGGTGGATTGTAGCGTTACCGAGTAAGGCAGCAATGCTGAGGAAAATCGACCTGCTGCGGTGAGTTGTTGTGAAACCTGCCGGCAAGCAGATTGGCCCATCTGATTGTTAAAAACAGTGGGCCTTCTGCAGTTTGTCGGTTCGTCGAAATTGATGAACTAAGCAGCCGACGCCTTGGTTTCCAGCTGGTCCTTGCCCATTCGGAAACAGTAGTCCCCAAACGATTCGCTGCCCTGTTTTTCGGCCTTAAATGCTGCCAGCAAAGGAACCAGCGTGGGAACCACTTCTTCCAGCGGAACCATGTCTCGATATACGAAACACAGCCGAGTTCCTTCAGCGTTTCCTCCCAAAAACATGGTGTACTTGCCGACTGCTTTGCCAACCAAGCCGACGTCGGGAGTGTAAGGTCGAGCACACCCGTTCGGACAGCCTGTCATGTGGATGGCAAACTTTTCAGATTCAATGCCCAGCTTGGCGACTTCGCTATCCAAGCTGTCAATCACAGAGGGAAGGACTCGTTCGGATTCTGTGATTGATAAACCACAGGTCGGGAAAGCGGGGCAAGCCATGGAATAACGGCGAGCTAACGACAGCTGCTCCAACGGTTTCATGCCATGATCAATCATAATCTGATCGATGTCTTTGCGATCAGCTGGATCGATATCACAGAGAATCAAGCCTTGTAAGGCCGTCAGGCGAGTATCCATGCCGTAGCGAGTCAAAATCGTTCGCAGGCCGGTTTTGATTTTGAGTTCCCCATCGTCTTTGATGCGACCGTTTTCGATATTGATCCCCAAGAACAGTTTTCCATCACCCTGTTCGTGCCAACCAACGTGGTCATCAACGCCCGTGACTTTGATATCGCGTGGAGCGGTCAATGGGCTCCCATAGTAGTCTTGAACGGTCGACCGGAATTTTTCGATTCCCCAGTCTTCAATCAGGTACTTCATTCGAGCACGCTTGCGGTTTTCGCGGTTCCCGAAATCTCGTTGCACCTTCATGACTGCTTCAGAGACTGCAATGGCTTCTGCAGGGGTGACAAAAGCGAGTTCGTCGGCGAGTCGAGGAAAGGTGTCTTTCTTCGCTGGCGTTCTTCCCATTCCACCGCCGACCAACATGTTGTAGCCCACGATTTTGTCGTCTTCGACAACCGCTAAGAAGCCGAGATCTTGAGTATAAACGTCGACGCAGTTGTCTTCTGGAAGGGCAATGCCCATCTTGAATTTACGAGGTAAGTAATATTCGCCATAGATGGGTTCGTCGACGGGCTGAAAATCAGTAACGTTGGTTTTTTCGCCGTCGTCATCCGTCATCCAAATGTCGAAGTAGGAAGTCGATTTGGGACGAAAGTGTTCTGCCAGATCTTGGGAGAGCTGTTGAATCTGATCGTAAACCGCGTTGTTCTTCAACGGAGCAGGACAGCACATCACGTTTCGGTTGACATCACCACAAGCTGCGTAGGTGGTGAGCTTAGAATGATTGATTGCAGCGATGGTTTCCTTCAGATTCGACTTCAGAACACCATGCAGCTGAAACGCTTGTCGAGTTGTTATTCGAACCGTGCCATTTGCTAATCGATCACACAGGTTCAGTTCTTCGATGAACTGAGCAGCCGTGACACGACCACCGGGGACTCGAGTTCGAATCATGCATGAAAAAGCTTTTGGCTTCTTCGTTCCGTCTGCGTTTTTCTGCTTACGCACGTCTCGGTCGTCTTGGATGTATGATCCGTGATGCTTCATCAGTTGCGAAGCGTCTGCCGAAAACGTGGGCTCATCGTTTTGCAGTTCTTCAACAATCGTGCCGCGCAGTTGACGACTTTCGATCTTCAGAGTTTCGAGTTTGCTCAGTTTTGTCTCACTGGTGGACATATTGGTTACTTCCCTTTGTCGGGCTTGCCCCGATCGACTTCGCCTCTTGAAACGAGGCACTTAATTTGTTTGGCAAATGTGATCAGTTGCCAAACTCAACTGTTATTAACAATTCCATCAATTTCATAAAAACACAAACACCTCAGTCAGCAAACTGAGGTGCATCAGTGATCAAGTTTTTCTTAAACGTCTGCGACTTTAAGGCCTCTGGTTTGAACGCCTACCGCTTTAAAGCCTACCGTTTTAAAGCCTACAGTTCGCTACTTTTGGCTTTGCCCCCAGATTTGCTGTTGGCAAATTTAGAGGGCCTGACATTTTAATACTGTCCGCAGCATAGTAAAAATTGCAGTTGAGCAAATACCCGTATTTTACAGGGCAGATCCACACTGTATTTTCCTGTCTTTCAGACTCTCGAAGCAGCATCCTGACTTGCTTCTGAATCTTTCGAAAGCATTTCTCGGTACTTTTCAAGTACCAATGGCAATGCTTCAGCCAGTGGTTTTCTTACTGTCGCACCAGATGCGAGTTTGTGACCACCTCCAGAAAAAGATTCTGCAAGAGTTGCCACGTTGTGAGGTTGGCGACATCGCAAACTGAACTTTGTGTGGCCGCTGGGTAATTGAACGGCAATAAACGCCGCTTCTGTTCCGCCAATCTTCAGGCACTCATTCACCAGTCCTTCCGTATCGGACTGTACGGCTCCTGTGGCGGAAAAATCAGAATGGTCAACCGAAATCCAAGCCAGCCTTCCGTCGCAATCCACTTCCACTCGTTCTAAAATTCGTCCACCCAACTTAACACGTTCCACACTGCGTTGTTCGTGGATCAATTGGTAGAGCTCGGAGGGCACAGCGCCCTGTTTAATCAATTCGGCTGCCGTGCTCATGGTTTGTGCGGTGGTTGAAGGAAAACGAAACCACCCCGTGTCTGTTGCAATCGCTGAATACAAAGCAGAAGCCGTGGCGGCATCAAATTCGACACCCAGAAACTGTGACGCTTCAAAAATCAGTTCTCCAGTCGCTGCTGCAACCGTTGATTTGAATTCAGTGGCTCCCATATTGTCACTGCTGACATGATGGTCGATGACCACCCTTTTCTTACCCGCTTTTTGGATGACATCTGCCATTGCCCCCAATTGTTGCCATGCGCTGGTGTCCACAATCACATGAACATCGACATCAGGAACATCACTCACAGCAATCTGGTCGCCAAGCTTCAGAATCCGGCCATCGGCATTCAAAAATTTCATGTTGGCTGGTGGAGCAGTCGCATTGACAATCGTCACCGTCTTGCCGAAAGATTCCAGAATCGCTGCCATTCCAAGCTCAGAACCCAATGCATCGGCATCAGGGCGAACATGACTGGAAATCAGGAAGCTTTGGTTGCCTTCAATTACACTGCGAAGTGAAGACCAATTTAACAGTGACACTCAAGAAGCTTTCGGTGTAGCAATTCGAACAAATAACGGGAACATCATCGCCGTTCAACAAAATCAACGACAAATGCCTGTCGAATGCGACGCGGCATTTGAGTCTCATTTGCTGTAAGATAAGAAGTTACGAAGCAAGCAGGAAGAAACGTTCAAATTTCCGCGGCTGAACGATATCAAATGATCATTGATGAGACAAACTGGAGAAATCATACTCAAATTATGCCCCAAACCGCTCATGTTGCACCAAATCCCATGATTTCCCACGCGATTCTCGAACAGATATCACAGCTCTGGCCCTGTGGAACTTGAGGTGATGCACTAGACTGACCACAAAACCGTATCCAGCAACTTGATGGAGCCAAGCTCAACCATGTGGCCCGAAGGAGAACAAACCGAAGAGCTCTTGAATGGAGTCCGCTCTGGAGATCAAGACGCCGTGAATCGGTTAATGGACCGCCATCGCATCGCCGTCCGTAGGCTGATTCAGATGCGGCTCGACCACGCAGTGGCTCGACGAGTCGACGCCAGCGATGTGGTTCAGGATGTTTTGTTTGAAGCCAGCCGACGCTTGGAAGACTATATCCAAGACCCGTCAATGCCCTTTCATTTGTGGCTTCGCCAGTTGGCTCGAGATCGTATGATCGACATGCATCGTCGCCACAGAGTTGCCAAACGTCGCAGCGTAGATCGTGAACAGCACGTCACCAATGTGACTCAAGACAACCAGTCGACCGCTGATTTGGTGTCTTTACTGAAGGACAATGAACTGACTCCGGCGGCCGCCTCACTTCGTAAGGAAATGGAACAAAGATTCCTCGACGCTTTGAATCAATTGGATGAAGACGATCGTGAAATCATCATGATGCGACACTTCGAACATTTAGGAAACGGTGAAGTTGCGGAAGCTTTAAATTTATCAGCCTCCGCAGCTGGCATGAGATATCTACGAGCGATTCGTAAGCTTCGGCAGGTTCTGGGCGGCGACAGCGAAGAGGTTGCTCAAGACTAAATTGTGAGTCAACCGGCACGACACTTTGTACTGTTAACACCTGACTGGTTCCGGCACGCTGCTATTCATGTTGCGATTTTTCTCGCCCAGGAAATGGACGGTCATGAGCTTCCGTGATGCGACCATACATTTCCGGACGACGATCGGCGAACCGATCAATGATGTGTTTTCCCGGAACTCGAACAATTTGCTTCTGCCGCGATCGGTCGACGGAAATCTGAGTTCTTAGAACTTCTTCATCAGCATGATCTGCGTGACACATCGTTTCGCCATACGGTCCAGCGATCCGGCTTTGCCCAATAAAGCCAAAACCGTTTTCCTTACCAATTCGGTTCACTGCAACGAAATAAACTCCGTTTTCCATCGCTCTTGAGTTTACAGAAAATGCTGACATGTATTCGGCTCCTCGAGGCCAATTGGTGGGCAACACAATGACATCGGCCCCCGCTAATGCGAGTTCTCGAGAAGCTTCAGGAAAACCACCGTCGTAGCAAATCAGTAGGCCAATTTTCACACCTTCAAATTCAAAGACTTCAAACGGACGGTCGCCGTGAGTTGTGAACCGGTCGACTCCTAAAAACGGAAGGTGAACTTTGCGGTAGCTGCCAATCACGCCCTGTGGGCCGACCAGTACAGCGACGTTGAACAACAGGTCGCCTGATTTTTCCAGCATGCCAAATACGATGCCGCAATCCAATTGCTTTGCGATTTCAAGCACCGCTTGGACGGTCGGGCCCTGAAGGTCTTCCGCACACGCTATGGCTTGCCCCTTCGAATCAAAGCAGTAGCCGGTCGTAAAGCATTCAGGAAAAATCACCAGCTGGCTTCCCAAACTCGCTTCCTGAACCACCACCTTCGACATCGCTTTGAGATTTTCAGCAGCGTCGGCAAATTGCACATCCATCTGCACGGCAGAAATTTGCATGTTGTCTTTCTCTCTCTTTTATAAAAGCTGAAAACGCCTGCTCAGGCCTTTTGTGATCTTGAAAGTTCGTCCTGCAGGCAGCAGCCCCGGCTACTGCTCGGCAATTTCCGCCGATCTTGGTTTCACGTATGACACAGTGTACTGGAAAGATGTAACGATCATTCCGGTTTTATCAATCGCGACGTGATGAAATGACGATATCAACTCTGGACAGTTTCTCACTGTCGCTTAGCGACATCATTCCGGTTTGGGAAAGTCAGGCTTGTGAAGACGACATCAGGACACAAATCAATTTTGTTTTCCATCACAGCGGCCATGCTGTTTGGGAGTCTTCTTACCGGATGCCAGACATCAATCGGTGGGCAGACCTTGCCTTCGCCTGGTTACCTAGGCGATGACGTGCAATACTACCCTGCTGGCCCAGAAAATAAACTGGCCAACACGGTAGAAGCTCAGCGCAAGTATACTCTTGAGCAAGAGCAACTGAGGGCCGGCGGACTTTAAAGCACCGCTTAGAGTTCGCAGCAGAAATCTGCAAATCCACATCGATGACACAGCAATTCGGTTTGAAGGCAACATGGCTTTCAAACCGTTTTTGCTGCGCGGTGACTTCCTTTGCTACTTCAACACCGCAGTCACTGGAAAGTGATCCGAAGGATACTTTCCTGCTTTGGATGTCTTCACGATGTTGGCTTCAATCACCTTCAATTCACGCGAACAGAGCACCCAGTCGATTCTGGCACCCGTGTCGTTGCCTTGAAATCCGTGAAAGGTTCCTTCGTGTGCAGAAGGAGTCTTGCCAAATTTTTGCCAAGTATCCTGAAGACGATTGTTGACCAGTAATGTTTGATGTGGTTTCGATCCCACCGAACAGTTGAAATCGCCCGTCACAATGACAGATTGGACCTGTGTTTGCTTGTCAATAAATTTACGAATGATGGCGGCAGCCTGAATTCGTGATTCTGCTCCGCGGTGGTCGAAGTGAGTATTTAAGAACAGCAGTTGTCGTTTTGTGTTTTTGTCTTTCAGCTGAACCCATGTGGCAATTCGAGTCAACGACGCATCCCAGCTCTTGCTATATTTTTTATCTGGCGTTTCGCTCAACCAAAATTGTCCATCAGTCAAGATGTCAAAGCGAGAAGTGCGTACAAAAATACCGCACTGTTCGCCATTGGGATTGGCATCTCGAGAAGCTCCGAAATGCTGAAATTCGGGCAACTGCAATTTCAAGAACTTAGCCTGAAATCCCATTGCCTCTTGAATCCCCAGCAAGTCTGGGGCGAACTCCTGAATCACGTCGGTAACAAAACCAGATCGGTATGGCCAACTGTTGTTTCCATCATTGGCAAGCCCATATCGAATGTTAAAGCTCATCACATTCAGGTGTTGGCCATCGTTTCCTGGATCCTTTGTATGAGAATCTATGGGTTTCGTTGAATCCGTATCAGTTTCTTGCCCGCAAGCTAAGCCAAGTGCTACTAAAAAAATGTTGGCAACGAAAGCAAAGCGAATGGACTGCAAGAGACGGTTTTGGTTCATCGCAAGGAAGTCTTTTTACGGAATGTTTTCACGGCCTCAGACTGCTTGACTGCGAGTGACAAATACAGGCTGGCCTAACCCGATGAATCTGCAGGCGACTGCGAACCCGACGGTGATTCTTCTTCTGCTGCTGTGAGTGTCTTGTTCTGTAAGGTGTCGCCCATGCTTGCATTGTCAATGCTCACATCAGCAGGGCTTGTCCAACGTAGCAACAAAGGCAGGAGTACCAAATCCCCAAACAGTCCGCCTGCCATCGATAAAGACAACAATGCGCCAAAGTAAACCAACGGAATAAAGCGAGACGCAGTGAGGACTAAAAATCCGAGCACCAAGGCACAGTGAGCAAACACGACAGCTCGTCCTGCACTGGCGTGAGCCACTTTTAAAGCTTCTGTTACTGGCATCTTTCTTCGAGCTCTTTCGAACGAAGTGATGTAGTGGATTGTTGAATCGACTGTGAGTCCCATGGAAACGCTGGTAATCATTGCAGTGCCAATGTTCACTGTCATCCCAATCCATCCCAAGATTCCCATCACAATGGCGATGGGAAAAATATTGGGAATCAGACTAATTAAGCCAATCCGCAGACTTCGAAAAGCAATGGTTAGCGCCAAAGCAATTCCCGCACAAGCCAACATAAAACTTACCAGTTGGTCCTGCAGAAGGCTGTTGATCAATTCCGCGAGCAGAACAAACAAACCAGAAGCTGAAGGTTGAGAGCGTTGGTTGAGTTCCGGGTGTTTCTCGAAGAATTCATGTACGCAGGTCCTCATCTTCTGGATCTGTTCTGCTTTGGCTTCACTGGACTGCTGTTCGAACGATCTGAGTACGATTCTCATCTTTTGTCGTTCTTCGGAATAGAAGCCTGCAATTAACTTAGGTTGTCTTGCACTTAATCGCCTCAAGGTCTTCGCCGGTCCAAAAATACGAGGCGGCAGGTCGGACACATCTGTGAGTGACAGGACTTTGGTTCCGTGAGTTCCTGCGAGGTCTTCTCGCAGTTTTGCCGTGAGAGCTTCAATGGACTCCAGAAACTCATCCGTCAGCTGTTCGGGAGTGTCGAAGCTAATTTCCCAGCTTCCCGCTCCTCCTAAACGACCTTCGATAAACTGCAACGACCGTACGATCTCTGACGATTCTTTGAAATTGCGACTGAAATCGGTTTCCACTTGCAGGCTCAGAATTCCGGGAATCGCAATCGCAAAAGCCAACAGGCTGACCAAGCCAGAAATCACTGGCCGCTTTTCCACCAGATGACAAGTCATGCCAAGCGCGGAATCAAGCCAAGCTTCCAAAGGGACTCGAGCCGCATTCTTGAGTCGTGATCCAGATGCCAAAGCGGCTGGCACGATCACCAGACACATTAAGAGCACGATTCCCGTTGCTAGGCACATCATCACAGCGAAACTACGCACGGGATTGATTTGGCTAATCAACAGCGACCCAAAACCAATTGCAGTTGTTAGGCAGGTCCAGAAGATGGGGACCGACAGGTCTTTGATGGTTGCAGCAGCCGCAGAATGGCGATCTTCAGCAGTCGATTCTTGGTCGATATTTTGAGCGGTTCGTAGATCTCGATAATGCACAATCACGTGCATGCATGTTGCGATGCCGATGACAGTGACCAGCGAACTGAGCATCGAACTCACCATACTTAATTCAGCACCAACCAGCACCAAGACGGCTCGAGTTAAAATCACTGACGACAGGACAATGCCAACTGGCATCAGAACCCAGCGTACGCTTTGAAACATGATGGCGAGCACGGCAGAAAGCAATGCCAGAGAAACCAAAAACAGCAGCTTGCCATCTTCAGAAACCATCTGAAACATATCCAGTACCTGAACGGGTTCGCCAGCAACGGCCACTTCACCGTTTAAAGAATGTGCCACTTGGCGAATTTGCTGAATCGTCCATTGGCGAGCAACACCAGCCTCCTTTTCGGGAAGCAGCTTTAAAGCGATTCCCGTTGTGCGACCATCCGTGCCAACCAAAGTTCCTTCGAACAATCGAAGCATTGAACGGCGAGACGGCTTATAGCGCGGAGCAATTTTTAGCAATGATGCTAAGTGTTGAGTTTCGCTGGCAGCGACTCCTTGAATCTTTCCGAGTTGTTCGCCGATTCGATTGATCCGTTCGGCGGCTGCTTCATCTAACACGGGAAGGAAATCCCGTTCCAAAATCTGTTCCAGCGAATTGGGGACTTCTTCCAGATCTTCGTATCCGAACAGTTTGTCTTCTGTCCACGCAACAATCACGAATTCGTTGTTACCAAAGTCCAATTGACTTTGCTTGAGAATCTGGACATCAGGATTCGATGGCGCAAAAAAGCCTTCGATTCTTTGATCGAATTGCAGTTGTTCCGACAACGGAATTCCGGCCAGCACAGCAATCGCTGCCGCGAGCAGCAGGTAATTTCGAATCCGAATCAGTAACAGCACCAACGACATTCGGTGTTCTTCATTCATGACCGGCGGACACCGGAAGCCAATACGACAAAATCAAAAACCAACTTGCTTGCTTTAAGCCCCACCTCGTGACGGCTGATCACCAAACATTGCCGGGGCAGAACGGACATTAGTCAATTCTGCCGTCATTAACATCCGCAGTGCCGTCACAACCGGTTGAATTCGTCATGTAAACCTGAGGTGTTTAGGCAACATCCGGTGTCTTTTCTGCCGCACACCTCGAAAACGTGACCTAAGTTGTACTACGTCCGGTCAATGTGCCCCTCTTGCAGAAATACCGGAACGCATGTCAGGAAATCCCTCGGAGAGAATTCATGGTTGCCCCCGCTGCCCAACGTTCCGGTTCATCAGACTTTGAAAAGCTTAAAGAACACATTCACGGTAAGCTGGTCGAAAAGCTCGACCTGACTCGCCTTGCTGAACTGGAAGGTGATTCTTTGCGACGCGAAATTCGTGTCGTTGTCGAACATTTGTGTGATACCGAAAATCCGCTTTTGAATCGCTCAGAGCGAGAACGCCTTGTCGAAGAAGTTCTCGACGAAGCTTTCGGTTTTGGTCCGCTTGAACTTCTTCTTAAGGAAGAAGGCGTTGCGGATATTATGATCAATGGTCCGAAAAACGTCTTTCTTGAAAAGGGCGGTCGGATTGTGAAGTCCGACGTGTCTTTCCGAGACAACGACCATTTGCTTCAAATTTTGGACCGAATCGTGTCTAAGGTAGGGCGTCGAGTCGACGAAACCTGCCCGATGGTCGACGCTCGTTTGCCCGATGGTTCTCGATTAAACGCGATTATTCCTCCACTCGCATTGGATGGTCCTTCGCTTACCATTCGTCGCTTTGGTTCCAATCCACTGACATTGGAAGACCTGCTGAAGTTTGGAGCCTTCACACCAGAAATGGTGATGTTCATGGAAGGAGCCATGAAAGCTCGCCTGAATGTCATTATCTCGGGTGGTACCGGTTCTGGTAAAACGACTCTGTTGAATACTCTGTCTAGCTTCATTAGTAACGAAAACCGAATCGTTACGATTGAAGACGCGGCGGAAATTCAGCTGCAACAAGAACACGTATTGCGTCTAGAAACTCGACCGCCAAATATCGAAGGCACCGGAGCTGTCACTGCGACAGACTTGGTAAAGAACGCACTGCGTATGCGACCCGACCGAATCATCATCGGGGAATGTCGTGGAGGCGAAGCGTTGGACATGTTGCAAGCGATGAACACTGGTCACGATGGATCATTGACCACTGTCCATGCAAACAATCCGCGAGACGCGATTTCTCGAATCGAAACGCTTGTGAATATGAGCGGTTTTGATTTGCCAATGGCTGCATTGCGAAAGCAAATTTCGTCGGCCGTACACTTGGTGATTCAGGCCAGTCGACTTCAAGGTGGTCCTCGAAAAGTCACCTATGTTACGGAAATCGTCGGCATGGAAGGTGACACCATTGTCATGCAGGACATCTTCAAGTTTGTGCAAGAAGGAATTGATGCAAACGGTAAGGCTCATGGGCGATTTGTGTCCACTGGAGTTCGCCCGAAATGTATCGAACACATGGAAGCATCTGGCGTGAAACTGCCAACGAGTATCTTTACCGAACGCAATTTGCAGTGTCACTAAAATGCTGACCTCGACCTGATCTAAGGATCGGAGAAGAAAATTATGGACCCCACAATACTGATTATGATCACGTCGTTCGCTGCGGCGATGGCGTTGGTCTATGCGATTGTCACTTGGATTCAAAGCAAACAAGATTCTCAAGCAGAATCTCGGCTTGCAGCGTTCACGGGCAAGTCGAAAGCAACTTCAGGCCAAATCGCCGATGAGCTTGTCCGAGACGGCCTGTCTTCTGCTACAGGAGTTCTGGGAGCAATCGCGGCTCGGTTCAAAAACCTGCCGATGTTCTTTCAGCAGGCTGAATCCCCATTAAAACCAGAACAGTTTTTGATTCTGGTTGCCATCACGGGAGTGCTCGGTGGTGCCATCTGTGCCTTTGTTCCTCAAATCCCGAATACGTTGATTCCAATTGGTGCGTTCACTGGGTTTGCGTTACCTTGGTTGTGGCTGTGGTTCAAACGTCGCATGAGGTTCAAGAAGTTTGAAGCTCAACTTTCCGACGCTCTTGAACTGATGGCCAGAGCCTTGAAGTCGGGGCATAGCTTGTCATCTGGACTTCAGGTTGTGGCTGGCGAAATGCCAGACCCAATCGCGACAGAATTTCTCAAAGTTCACGAAGAACAAAACCTCGGAATGTCGGTCGAAGCAGCCCTGAAAAGCTTGCTGAAGCGAGTTCCCAATATGGACTTGCAGTTCTTCGTCACAGCTGTGTGCATCCAAAGGCAGTGTGGAGGTGACTTGGCGGAAATTTTGACAAAGATTGGTGGACTCGTCCGCGAACGATTCAAGATTTTGGGTCAAGTCAAAGCACTCACAGGTGAAGGTCGAATTAGTGGTATCGTCTTGATGGGGTTACCACCTTGTCTGTTTGCTGCCGTCTATGCTTTAAATCCCGAATACGTTTTGATTCTCTTTGAGCGTGAAGAAGGCCGTAAAATGCTGTTTGTGACCGGCATCCTTCAGGTTCTTGGAGCCATCTGTATCAAAAAGATCATCGACATTAAGGTCTGATGTAGCGGTCCGAATCTTACTTCTCACTCCGTTTTTGTAGCAGCTGTCAAAACAGTCCACCACAAAAGAAATTCCTTAAGAGGGGCATTCAAATGCAGCCCGAAATTTTAATTTCCATTGCGGCTTTCGGAGCCATTTCAGGCGTTGCTTGGGTGGCAATGTCGCTGGCGGGAGGCAATAAGTCTCGAGCATCAGAACGTCTTGATGAGCTACGGGACCCACGTGCTCGAGCTCGAGGCGGTCGGCCCGACGATGGCACAATGAAGGGGATGATCGAAAAAGCGGCTCCCGCTTTATCGAAAGCTCTTCAGCCCAAGTCCGAAAGCGAACAAAGTGTGCTCAAAGTTCGGCTGGCAAACGCTGGCTTCAGTTCAACAAACGCCCCTCGTAACTTTCTGGCACTTAAGATCATTAGTTTGATTGTTGGTGTTTTGTTTGGGGCCATCTATGGTTTCACTCAAATGGAGAGCGGGCAAAAATCATGGATGGCATTTGTGATTGGTGGCGGGATGGGATTGTACCTTCCCGAAATCATTCTTAGCTTCTTGAAGATGTCTCGACAGGGCAAGATTTTTCTTCAGCTTCCTGACGCATTGGACCTGCTGGTTGTGTGTGTTGAAGCAGGGTTGGGTTTAGATGCGGCGATGCGTCGAGTATCAGAAGAACTCGGAGAAGCGGCTCCAGAAGTTTGTCACGAATTTGCCTCAGCCAATATGCAGTTGCAAATGGGTAAACCTCGACGAGACGTCTTGCACGACTTGGGAGTTCGCACAGGAGTGGACGACATGAGATCTCTTGCAGCAATTCTTATCCAAGCCGACCGATTTGGATCTTCGATTGCTCAGGCACTTCGAGTTCAGTCAGACAGTATGAGAACCAAGCGACGACAAATGGCTGAAGAAAAAGCTCAGGGAGCCGCGGTCAAAATGATCTTTCCTCTGGTTCTGTTCATCTTCCCCGGAATTTTCGTTATCCTTGTGGGCCCTGCGGGAATCCAGTTGATGGATAACTTTGTCTCCAAACCACTGTAAGCTGATGTGACGTATTCGACACCGGACAGCAAACGGTAAAGCACAGCGAATCACCATACCAAGATAAAAGATAGGCCGTTCAAACACTCCACGTGTTTGAACGGCCTTTTTTATGCATTCGACATGAATGGCGAAATGTAATGGAGTGTGGGGTGACGTCGAAGTTTTCTGAAGGCTTCATTGGGCCAGTCTTGCTTTGCCCCGTGGCCCCCCTTCCATCAATATCCGGGAGTCGCTGTTGCGGGTTTCACGCTTAATACTCGAGCCTTCGGCCGCTTGCGATCGATGAGCACAGGCTGCCCCGTTTGAGTTGTCGACACGTTTCCTGCTTTGTCGCGAGCAAGCAAACGGAAGTGAACAGCAGGAGGAAGGTTGCGGTCGATTGGCATTTCAAAACCACTTGGATTTTGTTGCCAATCAAACACTGGCGACCATGGGCCTTCTGATGACGTGGAGTATTCTAGGCGAGTGGCGGAATCCGCTGGGTTCGCTTCTTGAAGATCCCATCGCAGACGAATGGTTCCTTGTCCTTGAGTCGACAGTTCGGGCGTCGACATTCTTAAAGCGGGCGGAGTTTGATCGATGGTGACAACGATGGAAGGAACTTCACCCGGCTGTGGAGGAGGGTCAGAAAAACCAACTCCATTGTGAACTCGTACAGCAAATCCAAACGTTCCTTCGCCTCGAGTATCCACTTTGAATGGACTTTGCTTGTCTTTGTCTTCGCCGTAGCGATACCAATTTCGTCCGTTATTTTCGGTGATGTAGAGAACCACTAAACCGACGCCTGAGGGTCCCACACTGTCGATTTCATAAGCAAGATCAAACAGGCGGTTGTTTAAGTGTTGTCGTTCGACTGCACGATATCCAAAACCAGATGTTTCATCGTTTGTTACGTTTGGGTTTGCGTCGAAGATTTGAGGCGAACTGATCGGCTGAAATTCGGTCGCTGCAGTCGCTGCCGAATGTTCAAGAAACGGCTGAGCAGGAATCGCCAGAGCCTTTGGAGTCACCCCAGCAGGCTGCGGCATTGAAATGACGGATGATTCGTTACCATGAAAACGGGGGCTTGCGTTTTGATTTGTCCCGGCAGTTCGAGGGGCTTCATCGGACAGCGAAAATGGACTGGTGCCGAGGATCGTGGTTGAATTGGCTGGCGGAGTATTGAAAGCTCCCGTTGTATTGGCAGCGGGATTGTGCCCTAGAAATGGTTCAAAAGCTTGACTCGGTGGCTGCTGCTGTGAGACGTGGTTGTTGTATCCCGAAGCAGAACCGTGTCTTGTTGGTGAACCTTGCTGAGACAAAACGATTTGTCCGGTACCACTTCCGACGTTTCCAGCCATGTCCTTGACGCTGGCTCGCACGGCAACCGACTGACCTGCATTCGACTTGATGGTCGCCTGATTCAATGACGAACGGCCTGCACCGGGAGTCAGGGAAACAGGTTTCCATGTGCCTGTGCTGCTTTCGAGGTATTCAATATTCAGTGTTTCGGAGGCAACATGTGGTTCGCTAAACGACCACTTGATCACGACTTCACCGGGTGCGGTTTCGGCCAATGCCAAAGAGATTGTGGGAGGCTTAGAATCCACGATCACTTCCAGTTCGGGAACCAAGGGGCCGCCTTCGCCGATCATTTTTCCTTGAGCATTCATCATCCGCACAGCAAACTGGAAGGTGCCGTCGCTGGGAGCCAGAAAATGAAAATTTCCCTCGCGTGCGGAGACTCGCTGAACAGGTTCCATCGCTGCTCCGTCTTTCGACGCGAACAAAACAGCAACTCCTGTTGCACTTGCTCCTGATTGGTCAACTGCAAACGGAATCCGGAAACTCGCACCGTTGGTGTGCAGTGGTTCAATCGCCAAGGCGTTGGAGCCAATACTCATTCCCAGTACCAAGCTGGCAAACAGTCGAATTTTTAAACAGTTCATTACCAAGTCCCTGGCGATTCACCCAAACGCGATTGTGGATAGCAAAGAAAAGTTTGCTTCCATTCGTCGTATCGGAAGCTGCTAAGATAGGGCTTGATCGGAATGGATCGATCGTATCGACTGCGGTCTGTTCCCCAAGAACAGGCCCCGTATCTTCTCTAGCCTCACAACTTGTCGGCAACAACTGCCGGAAGTTCAGCCATGTCGCCTCTTCCTATGCCTCCTGAATATCTTGATCCAGCTCGCATAGGTGAATGCCCCCTCGCGACTGCCCTACTGAAAGTTCATTGCCAAGATTTTCGAGTGCAAGAATTGCCGTTGTATGTGGCGAATGGGATCGGTGAACATTTATTTTTATGGGTTCGAAAGCAGGAAGTTTCGGCCTCACATCTGATTCACGTTTTAAGTCAGCAGTTAAAAGTTCGCCAAGCTGATATTGGAATTGCTGGACAAAAAGACCGCCGAGCCATCACGGAACAGTATGTGTCTGTCCCTGTTGGTTGCGAGTCGAAGGTTGCGTCCTTTACAGACGAACGGATTCAAATTCTCAGAACCTGCCGTCATACCAATAAGTTGCGAACAGGCCATTTGCAGGGAAATCGTTTTCAGGTCATTTTAAGGTCGCCCAATCCGCCCTTTCCCGCAGAAACCTGCGACAGAGCTAGGCTTCGCTTGCTGCAGATTTCAGCAGAAGGTTTTCCGAATTACTATGGGGAGCAACGTTTTGGAAGGCAGGCCGAATCGGTACATAAGGGAGTCCAGTTGTTGGACTGCACCTCGGCGACCAAGAAAGCTTTTCGAACATCTCGCTTTGAAAAGAAGATGTTGGTGAGTGCTGTTCAATCAGCCGTGTTTAATTGGGTTGTCAGTGGGCGAGTCAGGGACAGAACTTGGAGCGAGCCAATTGATGGAGATGTTGTCTGTCGACGCGATGGAATTCGTCCGTTCCTGTATACGGACCGTAACGTCGACAGTACGGAACAATTGATTCCCATGGGGCCAATGCGAGGCCCCAAAATGCTGGCAGCCGAAGGGCAGGTTCTGCAGCAAGAGCGAGCCGTTCTTGCTGCACTCCAGCTTACCGAAGCCTGCTTTCACAATAAAAAGCTGACACCTGGCGCTCGCCGGCCCATGGTTGCTTGGCCTTCTGCCTGTTCTTGCGAAGCCACAGAGTGTGGTAGCCTGCGTTTAGGGTTCGACCTTCCGGCAGGAAGCTACGCCACTGTTCTGTTGCGAGAAATTGTGAAGGAACTTCGCACGGACGTTCAGGAAAGATCGTAATTTTCGGCAGTCTGAAAACGGCAACGTATTAGCAGCGAAACATAAGCTGTTGCAGACGTTCATCCGTGATATCAGTCTCTGGAGTCTGTGCAAATTGCAGGCGGTTTTGCTGGTAGCCACAACGCAGAATTGTGGCATTGGGCAAGACTCGCTGAAGTTCGGCGGCATTGGTCGCCATTGATTCATCGTCTTCCGAATTGTCCGTCAGATCGTTGACAATGATGGCGTTCAGCGAAAGTCCTCGACGTTTGATCGCTTCTACTGTGAGTGCTGTGTGGTTAATTGTGCCAAGTCGATTGGCGGCAACCACAACCACAGGGCTCGCAAATGCTTCGGCGATATTGGCGTTTGTGGAAAGGTCAGAAACAGGACTCAAAAAGCCTCCAGCACCTTCAATGAGTAGGTGAGATACTTCATGCAGCCAGACTTGAGCGCCCTGAGTCAGCATGAGTTCGTCGACATCCATGTTCTGCTTTGATGCAGCTGTGTTCGGAGCAACTGCTGCGGAAAACCGTTGAGGACAGATGTAGCTTTGCGGCCCAGTCCACTGAATGGCTTCGGCCAACTTGTCAACGTCCGACCAAGTTTGCTTTCCGTCTTGATCATGGACCGCTCCACTGCAAACCGGCTTGTATGCACCGAGAGAAAGTCCTGCTGCTTTCAGCTGTTTGAGAATGACCGTGCTGACGTAGGTTTTGCCAACTTCGGTGTCTGTCCCAGTGACCATCACTGTATTCATTTCGGCGAACCTTGTTTTCAAACCGTCCCGTTGCCACTGAACGATTGCCGTGTGGAATTTTGAATGTGAGAGAATATCTGGTTGTCGCAGTTCCGAAATCGGCATCTCAACACGACATGTTCAGCAAAACGGCGAGTCCAGCTGTGCGAATCATGCCCTGAACACACATTGTGACGGTTGTACGGAGTATACCGCAATTCGGTGCTGAATGGCTCCTGAGGAACATTCGGAGCACGGTGGTAACGGTTCTTCCAAAGTCTGCAATTGCACAACCTCGGCATTCAGTACGACCGGAATACATGTCGAATCCGAAGCTATCCCACTGGCCATTACGTTAATCGAAACGGTCATATTCCTGCAAACACCACTCACCGGTTCACACACAAATCATCCGTCGTGAATACCTGCAGACTGTCTGGATTTCAAATTCATTGCCCCGTGATGCAAATCGCGATTGGCATGAAATTCACTTTCAGCCGTGCAGAATCGGAAGAACATATGTCAACTTCTTTCTCTCGCCTCACACACCACAAACGGAAGGGCATCTTGTCAATTCCAGTGGTTGTTTGTGCGCTTGCACTGATCGTGCTACTGCCGGGATGCAGTCGCAGGTTCTGGCGAAATCAGGCGGAACGCGACACATACAATGTCATCAGTCAAAAGCTAAACAATCCTCACTGGCAGTTGCCTCGAATCAACTTGAATCCGGATCCTCGCAGTCGATTTTATGATCCCTACGATCCAGACGAAGCCCCGTTGCCTCCTGCGGATGCTGCTGCCGACAGAATTATGCAATGCGTGAGCGGCCGAAAAGGATATGAAAAGTGGCACTGCTTGGGCGACACTTTAAGTGTCGAAAACCCGGACTGGTTGACTCAGTATCTTGGCAGTCGAACTCCAGATCCCACCAAACATCATGCGGAAGTCAGCATTCCCGAAGTTACGTTAAAAGACGGAATCGACTTAACGTACATTCATAGTCGCGAATATCAAACAGAACTTGAAGACATCTATCTTCAAGGTTTGGCACTGACGTTACAGCAGTTTAATTTTGGAACTCGATTTACAATTGGTGGTCCTCAAAGTGCGGCAGGGGGAGGCATTTTTAGTTCCAACCGAACGTTTGGGGGGAACGCAAATCAGGCGTTGGGATTTGGTGGAGGAATCACTCAACAGCTGAGCAGCGGAACTCAACTCACACTTGAAGTGATCAATACCATCACATGGCAAAATGGAGACCAAACCGCGTCTCCACTGGCTGTCGGTTGGCAGATTACTCAACCGTTGCTTCGCCAAGCTGGACGTCAAGTGGTTTTGGAATCGTTGACTCAGGCAGAACGCGATCTGTTGTATGAAGTGCGAGACGTCGCTCGGTTTCGCCAGACTCTGTTCACTGACGTTGCGACCGATTTCTTGACGTTGCAGCAGCAAGCTCAGCTGATTCGCAACCAATTGGATAATATCAAACGCCTGCAAGAGCAAATCAAAATTGGACAGTCCGAAGACCAGGCTCCTCGATCTACCGTAAAGGCCGACCTTCGTGAACTGCCTGCTGGTTTTACGATTCCTGATGAACTGTCTGGCAAGTTGGCCTACAACATCGACGAACTGGTTTGGACAGGCCGCACAATAAGTCAGCAGGAACAAGATCTCCTGTTGGGGCTCTCTGCTGATAATCGCTATCAAGCGGCTGCTCGAGAACTCATTCGATTTCGGACGTTGCAGGCGAATAGCTTGGGCGTCCAGCAGTTGATTACTCAACTCAATACGGCTCAAAACACCTTAGCGACTCAACGCAACAACCTCGATAGCCAACTGGATGCGTTCAAAATCCGTCTGGGACTGCCTCCTGATATTCAGATTACGGTCGACAATTCGTTTCTATCTCGGTTTGAACTCATCGATTCAGACTTGTTGGAACTGGTCGAAGAAATGAATACGTTCCAAGAAGAACAGGGCCTGAAAATGCTGCCCGATGAAGACCAACTGGTTTCTGTCGCCACGCTGCGATATTACGTCGATTCCATTGCCGAACTTCGAGACCGCGTGCAAGAAAAAGCAGTTGATGGTGTACAAGCTGATTTCGGCCCCATTCGAAATATTTTGTCGCAAACGTCGGATGAAAGACTGACCAATACCAATGGCAGAAGTTTTCGGTCGGTTGCCGAACGCCAGCGAGTGATCAAAGCCATCGCGCAGGACATGGATCGTTTTCAGTTGAACCAGCAAGACTTCGAAAAGTGGTCGCGAGGTGTTGATATGCTGAAGGCACTTATTGATCATCCGAATGCACGGCAACTGACAACCGTTCTCGACCAAGATGGAGACATGTTGGTTAGCAAATCGGAGCTTCCCGAAGCGTGGGACGATCTCCCTCGTGGAGCAAGCGTTTCTGATATTGAAAAGCTAAATGATGAAGAGCTGCTGTTGAAGATTCGGCAGGGAATTTTAACTCTACGAGAACGCTTGAAGCAGGTGGTACAAAGTCAGCAAGTGGTTCAAGCGGGTTTGCGAGTTGAAAGTGTGGCCTTGAATCCATTTGCGTTAGATGGTCGCATGGATATTCCGTCGATTTCCGAAGTGGTTGATTTGGGAATTCAGTATCGTCACGACCTGATGAATACTCGCGCTGAAGTCATGGATGCAAGACGACAGGTTGAAATCGAAGCCAATGAACTGAAAGCAACCTTCGATTTAAACGTCAGTGGTGACTTAGTGGACGAAGGCGGTTTTAACGATGATTTGACAGTGAGTGTTGATTTCAAAACACCCATCGATCAAGTCGACGAAAGAAACGCGTACAACGTGGCGTTGATTAACTATCAAAGAGCAAAGCGAGCCTACAGTGCTCAAGAAGATTTGGTGAAACAACAGATCCGCAACAGCTGGCGGCAATTGCGAGTCAGTGCCGAGCAGCTGGAAATCGACCGACAAACCGTTCGTAACGCGGCCTTGCAGTATGACAACATTGCGACGTCACCCGACCAAACAGATAACCTGTCGCTGTTGAATGCCTTGAACACGTTGTTGGGCGCTCAAAACTCGCTGGTCAACGATTGGATTACCTACGAAACCACTCGGCTGGATATTTTTCAGGATATGGGGATCATGAATATTGACCAAGCTGGTCTTTGGCAAGATCCGTTCTACCAAGACATTCCCAGCCAGCAGCCAGTTGATGTTGGCCCAGCGACGATTTTAGAGCTTCCTCCACTGGAATTTGACACGCCGGAAGCAGTGAATCCCTGAGATATGTGGGGAAGCAAACTCAACGTATGCTGCTTCCAGAGAAAATGACGGCTGACCAAGTGATGACCTGTTGAATCGTAGCAACCCGTACTAAAATAGGGTGTAGGCAACTTGAACAGCCCTCCCCTTCCAAGGTGCGACTGACAGCAGGTGTGGTCGTGCCTCAATCAGATCCTCCCCCCGTCAACTCGCCAGGCTTCGTCATGAAACGTCCACTCCCTAAAAACTTGGCAGCACGATGTCACGGTCGGCTGCTAGCCCGATCCGCTGACCAATGGGAATCTGGAAACTGTGGTTCTGGTCGGCGAGGCGGTGCCAAGGGCATCTTGATATGCGCTGTGGCACTGTGTGTTGTTGTCGGAATCTGTTCGCTACCAAGCACGCGCAACTTTCTGGAATCGAACTTTTTGCCGGCCCCTTCAGAAAACACGAGTCGTTACATACTACGCGGCGCTGAAAAAGGTCCGTTTCGAATTGTCATTACAGAAAACGGCACGATTGATAGTCTGCAGAATTCCGTTTTGAAAAGTAATGTCGAAGGGTCAACCGACATCATTTCGCTGGTTCCTGAAGGAAGCCAAGTGCAAGGGCCAACCGTCGCAGACTTTGACGGAATCATCAAGTTGGTCGAATCAGAATCTCCGGCTGAACAAACGGTCGAACTGGTTGGCGATGACGCTCAAAAGCAAACCTATTCAATCACCTTCGGCGAATTTACCGAACTGTTGGTGAAGGATGGGCAGATGGTACGCAAAGGCGATGACATTGCTGGTGACGTTGTGTGCGAACTGAATTCTTCGCCTCTTCAAGAAAGTCTTCAGCAGCAAAAGATTAACGTCACAACTGCGAGAGCTGACTATGAAAAGGCTTTGAAGGAACTGCAGATCCAAGAATCCACCAACGAAAGTTTGTTAGCTCAAGCCACCTTGGCAGAAGAGCTCGCTGAACTTGATGCCGAAAAATATACAGCGGAAGGTGGCGAATTCGAACAGTCGAAACAGACGATTGATGGCGACATCAAACGCTTGCAAGAAGAACTGGCTCAGTCGGAAGAACAGTACGAAAAAGTTCGAGACCAAGCTCGCCGTGGCTATCAAACATTAAGCGCGCTGGAGCAAGCAAGAATTCAAGTGACTCAAAAAGACATTCTGTTAAAACAAAAACGCAGTGAGTTAAATCTGCTGATGAGATTCACGTTTGAAAGAACGACTCGTGAATTAAAGCAGATGGCAGAAGACACCAAGCGAGAAACCAAGCGAGTTGTTTTGGAAGGTGAAGCTCAAATTGCCACCGACAAAGCGGACATGGATGCTCGGCAATTGACTCTGCAGGTCGAAGAAGAAAAGCTAGAACGACTGGAACGCCAAATCGCCGCCTGCCGGTTAATTGCTCCTCAACCGGGTGAGGTCGTTTATGCGTCTCAGCAAAGTCGTCGCAGCGAACCGATAGTGATTGAAGAAGGAGCATCCGTTCGAGAACGACAGGCGGTGGTGAATCTTCCCAACTTAGATCAGATGAAAGTGGATGCTCGAATCCACGAATCTCGAATCAGCCGAATTGCCGTCGGACAGCCGGTCGAAATTTTTGTGGATGCTGTCGAAGACGTGAGTTTTCACGGGATTTTGGACACCGTGTCTTCTGTGCCTGTTCCCGGCAGTTGGCCGAATACCGATTTAAAAGAATACGAAGCCGCCATTCGGATTACGGACAGCAAGGAAATGATCAGAAAACTGAAGCCTGGGATGACGGCGGAGGTTCGGATTATTGTTGATGATCGAGAAGAAGATGTGTTACAGATTCCCGTTCAATCGGTCGTCTCTGTGGCGGACAGGTTTGTGACCTATGTCGTGAAGAACAATCAATCTGAACGCCGCGAACTGACTGTGGGTGACGCCAATAACGAATATTTTGAGATCCTTGATGGAGTCGCCGAAGGGGAAAAAGTTGTGATGAGTCCCAAGACTCACTTTTCACGCGAAATCAATGAACTTGAAATTCGTCTCTTGAATGAACAAGAAGATCGTCGGGAACGAGTGAAAACCCCCGCCGTGCCACCGACTGCCAAGACTGCAATGTTGGATCGTGGGCGGCCATCAGCGACTGGCGGTGATGCACAAGGTGGCAGACCACGTGGCGGCGGCGGAGGAGGCGGCGGTGGCGGTCGCACTGGCGGAGGTCGTCCTTCAGCAGAACAAATGATGAGCTTCATGGATAAAAATAAAGACGGCATCGTCACCAAGGATGAAAGTGACTTTCGAGGAAAGTTTGATCAGTACGATGAAGACGGTGATGGTGAAGTCACATTGGATGAGTTGAAAGCGGCATTATCAAAGGCTGGTCGGTAACAAAAGCAGTTGACCTTTTCACCAGACACGCCTGAATGATTCCGTGCCTGTTGGCAGCTTTGGTCAGTTTCGCTCACGGTGCTAAAATCAGCGTTTTCAAGCGAGCGTGTCAACGCGACAGCTTGCTCCTAAAACCCCCCTTCCTTTGCCGCACTTGGTTCCTATCGAAAGTTTGATCATGCCTGTGGTCGACGAAGAAGTGAAAAAGAAGTATGCGGCTCGAGTGATCGATTTGCAGAAACACTACGACTTGGGCACGGTTGTGGTAAAGGCGTTACGTGGAGTTTCCGTGGACTTTGAACACGGTGATTTTGTGGCCATCATGGGGACATCAGGCAGCGGCAAAAGTACGCTGTTGAATCTTCTCGGAGCACTCGACCGCCCGACATCAGGAGATTACATCATTGGAGGACGGTCTGTTGCAGATATCAACGATGATGAACTGTCTGAAATCCGTAACGAAATGATCGGTTTCATTTTTCAAAGTTACAACCTGATTCCTCAGTACACGGTTCTGGAAAATATCGAAGTGCCACTGCACTATCGCACAGGCTATCCAGCAATTGGTAGTGAGGACAAAAAGCGAATCGAAGAACTGGCTTGCCTTGTCGGTTTAGAAGGCCGAACGGACCACCGTCCTTTTCAGCTTTCGGGAGGTCAACAGCAGCGCGTCGCGATTGCTCGAGCGCTCGTGAATGATCCTCAAATCATTCTTGCTGACGAACCCACAGGAAATCTGGATAGCGCTACAGAAGCTGAAATTATGGAAATGTTGTTGAAGCTCAATGCAGAAGGCCGCACCATTATTATGGTGACTCATGAACCTGAAGTCGCCAAACTCGCCAAACGTCAGATTTATATGAAAGACGGAAAGGTTGCTGGTGACGGAGTGTTTCCGGGTTGATC
>CAYTUE010000001.1:1456-16595 GCA_964441085.1 uncultured Planctomycetaceae bacterium | reverse complement strand
TTTACCCCACAGCCTTTTGTTTTCGTGTTGGCCACTCGTTTCTGCCACCGTTTGTCATCTTTTTGTTACCGCAGTTTTCAGTTATGCCCGATCTGGTTCGCACAATTCAACTGGCGATGAAAAGCCTACTGTTGCACAAGCTGCGGTCGGGACTGACGATGTTAGGCATTGTGTTCGGCGTTTTTAGTGTGATCGCCATGCTGGCGATTGGTCGTGGGGCCAGCGAACAAGCTCAGGCTCAAGTGCTGAAGCTGGGAGCCACCAATATCATTGTTCGCAGTGTGAAGCCCCCCAAGGAAAGTGGGGTGACGAACGGCGGATTCGTATTGAGATACGGACTCAAGCGAGCAGACTTTCAGCTCATCGAACAAACGATCCCCACGATTACTGAAGCAATTCCGATTCGTGAAATGAATAAAGGAGTTCGCTGTGAAGATCGAGAAATGACATGCCGGATCGTTGGCTGTTCGTCAGAATACGCCGATACGAATTCACTTCAGATCGGGCAAGGCAGATTTCTCAGCGACGAAGACCGAGCCACCAAAAAGAACGTTGCCGTGTTGGCGTCCGGAACTGCTGACGAATTGTTTCAGTATAAAAATCCGATCGGGCAATCCATTCGCATCGCAGATCGATTCTACACGGTGGTGGGTGTCACCATGCCTCGACAAGCCAGCGCGGCTGTGGGAGGAAGTCTGTCAGGGCAAGAATTTAACAAAGACATTTACATCCCTCTGGATACCATGCGAGTTCGCATGGGAGATTTGAATGTCGATCGTTCTCAAGGATCATTTAGCGCTGAATACTGGGAACTTAGCCAAATGACTTTTCGAGTTGATCGTCAGGAAAACGTGGTTGCGACTGCAGAAGCGATTCGCGAAAGTCTGCAAGTTAACCACAAGGACGAAGACTATGCCGTTGTCGTTCCCTTGGAACTGCTGAAGCAGGCCGAACAAATCCAGAACATTTTTAACGTCGTGCTGGGGTCGATTGCGGCGATCAGTTTGCTGGTGGGAGGGATTGGCATCATGAATATCATGTTGGCCACAGTGACTGAAAGGACTCGGGAAATCGGCATTCGGCGAGCATTAGGCGCCAAACGCAAAGACATCACGTTGCAATTTCTGACCGAAACCATCGTGTTGTCCGGAACGGGTGGCATCGTTGGAATTGTTTTGGGCCTGCTGACTCCCGTCGCATTCGCTGGCATTCGCAGCATCGTGCAACGGTTCGTGTTTGAGGGGAGCCAAGCGGGCAGCAAGTTCGGTCAGATGTTTGCCGAAATGAATCCTCAACCCGTTCCGTCCAGTCTCCCCATTGCCTTCTTTATCAGCGTGGGCATTGGAGTCATTTTTGGCATGTTTCCTGCCATGTCTGCCGCAAAATTAGACCCGATTGAAGCCTTACGTCACGAGTAATTGGCCCGGCGGAACAGTTTTGAAGTTGTGCGATTTGGGTCACCCGACGCGTAAGAGTGTGAGGAAACGGACGCATCGCCCGCAAGGCCAACGGCCCGGCAGTTTGCTTCGACCATTTCACAAAGAGTTGGCCCGGCTGATTGCGGCGGGATCGGGCTCACAGAGTCGCTCACAGAGCCTGACTACAGAAAGTGACCGCAAACCAATGCCGGACTCAAAAACGCCGCCACTGCAGGGCAAATTTTCGAATCAATGGCCGAGCGGGTGATCTTTGCGGTGTTGGTCAAGGTGGCTAACGTTGAGCGGCCGATTTTGTTAAAACGGGTTGAGTCTTTGTATCGCACTTTTCATCGGTCGTTTCGACCTTAAAAACAAACCCATGTCCCAGTACCTTGAACCTTCTTTGCACTTCGATCGCTTTCGCACTTGGCTGGAAATGGAAGCTGCTGCGGAGCGTGAGCGGATGGAAGAACGTCGGAAGATTCGAAATTCATCCGATGCGGAACGAGGCGGCGAAACACTGTTGGGCATGGTGGTTCGGACCCACACCACTGGGCTCGGTGGCCGCTATTTGGTGACCCTCGAAAAACGGCGGAAACAAGATCGCTTGCCGTGGCATCGGTTTCGATCTGGTAGCCCCATTATGCTATCGCCAGACGAAAACAGTACGGGGAACACGGTGCAAGGAGTTGTCAGTGGCAGACGCATGGACAGTATCGAAATCGCTGTGAATGAATTCCCGGAAGGCAGCACATTTCGCTTAGACATGTGTCCCGACGAAGTGACACGGAAACGCCAAGTTGCTGCGATGAAATTGGTCGAACACGCAACCGGCAGGTTGGGGCAGCTTCGAGATCTGTTTTTGTACCGCCGCGAACCTCGGTTTCGAACAGACTCAAACAAAACCTTGGCTGGAAAAGCCATTCAGCAACAGGTTTCAGAACATCTGAATGAATCTCAACGTGCGGCTGTTGAATTTGCGATGTCTGCTTCTGATGTCGCCATAATTCATGGCCCACCTGGCACCGGAAAAACGACAACGGTTGTTGAAGTGATTCGTCAAGCTGTGGCGAGGGGCGAACGAGTTCTCGCGTGTGCTCCCAGTAACACGGGAGTCGACAACCTGCTGGAACGTTTGGTCAATACGGGCGAACCGGCCGTTCGCTTGGGGCATCCCGCTCGAGTTCTGGAATCTGTACGACGGCAAACCTTAGATGCGTTGGTCGAACAGCATGATGCGTGGTCGGTGATTTCTGACATGCTGAAAGAAGCGGAACAGTTGGAACGCAAAGCCAATCGATTTACTCGAGGCAAACCTGCTCCGGGACAGAAGTACCAGCAACGTCAGGAAGCAAAAGAGCTAAAACGGCATGCTCGAATGTTAGAAAAGCAGGCGGTTGCCGATGTGTTATCGGATGCCAGAGTTGTTTGTGCGACAAGCAGTTTTGATTTTGGAATCATCGATGATCAAACGTTTGATCTGTTGGTGATTGATGAAGCCTGCCAAAGTGTGGAACCTGGTTGTTGGGTGCCGATGAGATTTGCGAATCGAGTTGTATTGGCGGGAGACCACTGCCAATTGCCTCCAACAATTTTGTCGAAGGCCGCTGCAAAAGAAGGCTATGCAGTGAGCATGATGCAGCGATTGGTAGAACATTATGGTGATACGGTGACTCGCCAGTTGTTGGTTCAATACCGCATGAATCACACGATCATGCAGTTTTCGTCTGATCAGTTTTACAACGGAAGTTTGGTCGCAGACGATTCTGTCGCAAATCATGTGCTGTCCGATCTTCCTCGTTTATCAAAGGAAACCACAGACGATGCTTGTGTGACGTTTTATGATACGGCCGGAGCAGGCTGGGATGAAGAGATCGAAGAAGGCAGTTTAAGCAAACGCAACGTGAACGAAGCCAAATTGGTGCTCGACCAAGTCCAGCAGCTATGCAATTCCGGATTGGCTCCCCAAGACATTGCCGTGATCGCTCCGTATGCGGCTCAAGTGCGTTGGTTGAGACAAAATACCGAATACAACAAGCTCGAAGTGGACACCGTTGACGGATTTCAAGGCCGTGAAAAAGAAGCGGTTGTGATGTGTACGGTGCGTTCGAATTCCATTGGAGAAGTCGGCTTTTTGTCTGATGCCAGACGAATGAATGTCGCGCTCACTCGCGCTCGCCGCAAGTTGATCGTTATTGGCGACAGTGCGACTTTGGGGGCGGATCCGTTTTTTGCAGAATTGTTAGAATGGTTCGAATCCGTTGGGGGATACCGGACCGTTTGGGAACTGATGAACAACGATTAGTTGAGCACAAGAGTGCTTTTGTTCCGTGCGGCTTTTGTATTCCATCAGCTTAATCGTTACGAAGAGAGACTCGGTCGTTCGCTTGCGTCAGACTCACTATCGGAGTGTTCGGGCAACTTTTGTGACGACGGCAGTCGCTTCTTGCTCGAACGATCGGCGAGACAAATGGACGGTGATACCAGATGATTCTGAATCGCCAAACACCCAAACTTCTTGAACCTTGCCCTTCGATGCGACTCGAATTCTTCGCCCTGGCTCGCCGAGTATCGCGATCACTTGAGCCACTTTCATGCCTTCGACGACTCGACCTTCTTTCATGGCCAAGTCCATGTCAGAATCTGGTAAGGCAGATACTTCAGTTGCTGTCATCCACTGGTTGCGTAGCCGGACCCACCCCAGTTGTTCCAAGCGAGTTTCAATGTTGGTCGCTTCTTCTGGAGCAGCTCCGAAAGCCAGTCCCCATGCTCGCTTCATGTACTTGATTCCGGTGTCTCGATGAGTCTTATTTTTCCAACGTTCGAAAGCAAATAAATATTGATCGGCTGTTTCGAGGAGTCCATCAAGTTGCTGATTGTTGAGTCGTTTTTCTTGAGCCTTCAGCCAGTCGTTTAAGGCTTGACGAAAGTCGTCTTTGCGATTCAGTGACACCAGAAGATCTTCAAGTTCAGAAAGTTGGCGTCGAGTCAGCTTAGGAACCGCTGTCATGCGAAATGCGACATACTGAGTATTCGCTGTCTGAATGGAATCAACTTCTTCTGGCAATTCTTTACGAATCGCAGACGCGATGTCATCGCCATTGCTGCCATCCTTTGATAGCTCTTTGATGATTTCAGGTAACCGCAATGTGCGATAGAGCGTGCGATGAAATGCGGGGCGCTGATCAGCAAATGCTGCTTCGTAAGTTTTGATCGGATCTTTCTGGAATGCCAGTTGCTGAGCAGGGGTTAACGTTTTTTGTGAGTCGTTCCAGCTAGGAAGTTCGTCTCGAATGCGTTTTAACACATCTTTGACGGCGACTTCCTTTTGTTTGCTCATCTGCACAATGCTTTCAAAGCGAATGTTTTGTTGAGTCGTATCATCAAGTCCCAGTTTCTTAGCAGCCGAAATCAATTGTTGGAGTTGTTTGAAGTTTTTTGAACTTGCAGAACGTTGCTTGGCGAATGTGGTGGTTCGCAGGTTCTTAATTTGATTCGTCAGTTGTTCGTCTTGATAGAAGTCGGCAATCTTTTGAAAGGTATCAGCCAGCTCATATGCTTGGTTGAAATCTCCCTCAGGAAGATTCTTCACTTGCCGAGTGAGTCTGACGATATCGTTGGCTCCAATGGCAATTCGGCTGGCATCGAATTCGTAGCGAGGCCCTACCTTTCGAAGCTTTCCCGTGATCGTGATTCGTTCACCTTCATACACATCAACTGGCAATGTGGTGGTGCGTTCTGGTGTCACTGTGATCGGAAATTTACTTAACCGAAACTGTCTTGAAACGCGTCCGGAAAAACGCCCGTTTAAAGTCAGTTGAGTGGCGTTGCGGCTGAGTTTCAGCCACTGATCTTGGATTGCTAAGAATTCTTGAACGGAAAAAGAATCAGCAGCTGATGCGGTCTGAACAAACGCTGTCGCAGACACCGCCAGCAAAGCAACAAGCTGAAGAAAGATCGAATTTGCCATCGAAGAGCAATCTGTCACAAAGGAACATCTGTTTCATCAGTGCGTGAGCCATTATTGGGTCACACAATCCACATGAGAAACTCAGGCCACATTAGAAACTCAGACAGCAACTCTCGCAAGTTGAAATGCAGTAACACTGCCTAGCGCAACGGTTCTTGCGATGATCACACGAGAACCTGTTGGAAAGACGTGCATCAGTTTTGTCGAAGGATGATCGAGAAGCGACGACAAATCAATCCAGGCGTTATTCGATTGTAAACCGTCGAATTCGTTTTCGTTCAAAGAAAACAATGACTTCGCCTTTGTCGTCGGGGTTGGGGATCACCGACTTCATCTGCCATCCTTTGCGTCCCAGGTCAGCCAGACTGCTGCCCAAAAATAAGTCTTTGCCCGGGTCTTTGGCTAGGTAGACGGTACGGAATTCCGCTTCTGATGGGATCATGGAATGGAACAGAAAAGCGGTAAACAATTCGGCCGACCAGATCGTTAGAATCAGCAAGAATAGCTGCTTGTAGCTCATGAACTTTTGCCCCTGCATGGCGTTGCCTTTTGATTGTCTTTTGGCACAGCGTGAAAATTCTGCGGTGAAGCATGGGTTTTAAGCGAATCAACCGTTTCTGCAAATGCTGTTTTAAGGTGATTTGTGGCACAGTATGCCTTTGTAAGGACAGTCTATTCTGGCTCAGCGCTACCCACTTTACCTTGATTTCGCGTGTTTCGAGACCACTGACACGCCAGCCGTGATTTTCATCATTTCAATTGCGACCTGAAGGACAGGTTTTGCTGTTGATGGGTGGTTTCGATTAAGATGACATGGGTATGCTGTCATTTTTATCTGTTGTCTCTGGAGCGATTCCGCTCCGTATCAGTCTGCGGGTTCTGGTGAATGAATCATTCACGAGGAATTTTGTGATGCAAGAATATCTGCGAAAGACTCCCCCCTATGTCATCTCGTTGGCTGTGCATGGCACAATTCTGGCTGTCTTGGTTGCCATTCCAATATTCGTGCCGCCCTTGGGCCCAGACATCACTTTGGAAACGATCTTCACGGAAGATATTCCTCAAGAACAAATCGAAAAGCGATTAGAAATCGAAACCGAGCCGTCGGACACAGTGAATGTGCTGGCAGGTGGTACCCCTTCGTCTACAGTGGGCGCAGCTGCTCAGCCGGCAACGACTCCTGTAGATGTTCAAGAAGCTGACGTATTGCAAGAAGCTGTTGTGCAGGCTCCGGCAGTGGAATCGTTACTGATGAGCGACGAGCTGTTGGTTGCAGAACTGGGTGAAGGCGAAGTCACGGGCGAAGTGGGAGCAGCAGTGGAAGGCTACGGTGCTGCCATGGGAATTGTTACTCAAGAGATTCTCCGAATGATGCGAGAGCAACCGGTCACGGTCGTTTGGCTGTTTGATGAGTCTGGCAGTATGGTGGATGACCGAAAAGAAATTCGTGAAAACTATATTCGAGTTTATCAAGAACTTGGGATTGCTGAACAACAAAACAAAAAGGGGGCTCGCCGTAACCGTGGTTCCAACCCACTGTTGACCGTTGTCGCCAGCTATGGAAAAACGATTCATCAACTGACTCCCAAACCCACAGCCAATGTGGAACTGATTAAAGCGGCGATTGACAAAGTGCCAGTGGACACTTCTGGTGAAGAAAATATGTGTCAGTCGGTGCGAGATGTGATTTCGTCATATACGAAGATGGCTCGCAGTCGCAAGCTGGCGGTGATCTTGGTTTCTGATGAATCAGGAGACGACGGAGCCAACGTGCAACAGGCTGTCGATGCGGCTCGTAGAGCAAACGCTCCCATTTACGTGATGGGGCGAGAAAGCATGTTTGGGTATCCCTATGGTCGGCAAAGATACGTCTATGAAGACAAGGCCAAAAAAATCAGGGAAACATTTCTGCTTCGAGTTCGTCGAGGCCCCGAAACTGCCTTTCCGGAGTGCCTGCAATGGGATGGGCTGCGGCCCAACTGGGGCGGTCAGTCGGCAGGTTTCGGTCCATACGAACAAGTGCGCATGGCCAAAGAAACGGGAGGCATCTTTTTTGTGTTGCCAGGCAACGAAGCGAATTTGGTGTCTCGAAACGAAAACGAAAAACGGAAGTACGAATTTTTAGCGCTCAGACCTTACAGCCCTCTTCTGCTGTCTCGGCGACAATACGCAGCAGAACGAGACAAAAGCCCGTTCCGCAAGGCGATTTGGAATGTGGTGTTAGAACTCAATCCTCAAAAAAATGAAATTCTGTTTGGTGACCGAGCAGACCCGGGGCTGCTGATCAGACGAGAACACTACCCGATTTCTCAACAGGAATTTGCAGCGGAGGCAACGGAACAAGTTGGCAAAGCAGCTTATGCGATGAATCGAGTGAACCAAGCGATTACTTTGCTGGACGAAGTGCAGCCTTTGCGAGCACAAGAAGCAGCTCAACGTTGGAGAGCCGGGTATGATCTTGCGTATGCTCAACTGCACACGTTCCGGCTTCGGCTCTTCCAATTTCTTTTGGTGATGGATCGACACGTGACATCAGCACCTCAGCCCCGCAACAAACAGTCAAACGAATGGAACTTTCGTGGGAGTAGAAAGACCATTGTTCCTGATGAGGGCCAGTATTCTCGACTCAAACAAAGCTTCGGGATTAGCATGGAGCGAGATGAATATCTGAAAATGGTTGCGAAGCAGGAAAAGAAAGCGAAACAGCTTTTGCGGCAGGTCGTGAGTGCCCATCCTGAAACTCCGTGGGCGGGTCGAGCAGCCAGCGAAGAAAGGAATGGCTTCGGTTTTACTGTGTACGATCGAAACTGGGATCCTCGAGGAGTTCGAGCAGGGATTCAAGGAAAGCTTCCCAAGCTGTAGCTTGAATGGAAGCACGGCCCGCGCTGTGTTGAAGTCTGGCAACTCCAGCTACCGCCGTTAACTCGGGTTTGAAATCCAGACAATGCCCTCGCTTGGATAAGTCGTGCTATTCACTCAACACGATATCAACCTTCACTGGCTTTTCGTTTCGAATGATAAAAAGTGTCACAACGTCACCGGGGCGATGGCTTTCGATTTCCGATAGAAAGTCGTCGACATCCAGAGTCTTTTTTCCGTTGACTCCTACGATCAAATCAGCCGCACTTCTGTCTTCATATTGCCACGTGACGATTCCGCTTTGGCGTCGGCGAATTTTTGGTCCTAGCAAACCGGCTTTCGCTGCTGGCCCATCGACATCCAGCCGCAGAACTCGAAGACCATTTTCGGTTTGCAATACTTCGGCAATGCCGGTATCGGGACGTAGCACACGTCCATGCTTCAGGAGTTCTGGGATGACTCGACGAAGCAGGTTGGATGGAATCGCAAATCCAATTCCTGAATTCTGTCCCGTACTACTGGCAATGGCAGTGTTCATGCCGATCAGGCGTCCGTGAGAATCCAAAAGAGGGCCTCCCGAATTCCCTGGATTGATGGCCGCGTCGATTTGAATGACAGACTTGATACTGCGAACTCGATTGACTGGAAGAGTTCGATTGAGGCTGGAAATAATTCCCGTGGTCATCGTGCGATGCAAACCAAACGGGTTGCCAATCGCAAACACTTTCATGCCTACTCGTAACCCTGATGAATCCGCCATTTCTACAGGAAACAGATCTTGCTGTTCCGCATTGATTTTCAAGATCGCGATGTCGTTAATTGGGTCGACTCCAACAGGACGAGCATCAAAGGTTTCTCCGTTATACAAGGTGACTAAAATTCGAGCAGCACCATCGACCACATGGTTGTTGGTCATGATGTGCCCAGCAGTATCGATGACAAAACCAGATCCCGCATCTTCCGTTGGATTGTGTCGAAACAGAAACCGTTCGTTGCCCACTTGAGTCGCGATGTTGGCGACACTGCGGTTGTTGACGTCGTAAACCATCGCTGCGGCTGACTCGTCGGGGGTTAAACCTTCGGCGTTCCAGATGCCAGCCTGCAATGCAGAGTTCCCGTGACGTCCAAGGTTTCGGTGACCAGAGCCGGTGCCGTCGTCGTTTATGCCGGAAGTTGCTTGAGTGTTACCGAACTGCTGACGGCGACCTTCTGCAGCTGGGTTAGGAATGCTTAGAGTTTGAGCGGCCGATAAAGAATGAGCAGGTTGCATCAGCCAGCCACCCAATCCGGCTCCTAAAAGTGCTGACAGAAAGGCGATGACAATGTTCTTCATGGCTCTGGGATTCTTTATAGTTGGGTTTGAGATTTTGTGCGAGCCGCACGAGCGTTTGAAAACCGGGCCAACAGGCCGGTGGCATCATAAGAAATCCACTTCCTGTGTGCCCAGAGCGTTCTGCTGGTCACGTACAGCAGGCTTCTGCGCTCCTGCCTGAATTCATTGGTCATTAAACGTCGGGCAGGAGAGAGTCTGCCCGACGCAACTTGATTGATTGGGTTCGGCTGCTAAAAACTTGACCGTGAACCCCCATAGCAACCTTCAAAATGCAATGACCAGTTTCGTAACAAAGCTCAGATCGTGGGAACGCCGACGCCAACAGGGCGAACTTTCAAATGTTGGAATCATGTCTATCATCTGAAAGTGCGGTAAAAACTGATTTTATGCGGGCCTTCGACATCGAGAATTCATGATTGTTTTACCGGAAGCCTGCTTCTAGAACGGTTTATGGCGTTTTTCCGCTGGGGGTCTCCAGTTAGACTGGGCAAAAGCCTGCTGAATAACAGCGGCAATCATTGTAGTGTTTTTTTGAGATGGCACGTTCTCAAGCGAACGAGTCGCAACGACCACAACCGGCGTTTGGGCGTCGAGGGATTTTCATTGAATATGGCCACAGATTCGATCACTCCTAAACAGTTAAGTGCCGTTCCAGATGGACAAGGACGCTTTGGCGATTTTGGGCGCCGCTATGTCCCAGAAACTTTGATGTACGCGTTGGATGAATTGGCGACTGCTTACGAAGACGCCAAGAAAGATCCTCAGTTCATTTCAGAATTAGACAACCTGTTAACTCACTATGTGGGACGAGCCAATCCGTTGTACTTTGCGGAACGTCTCACAGAAAAATGTGGTGGAGCAAAGATCTTCTTTAAGCGAGAAGACTTGAACCTGACGGGGGCTCATAAAATCAACAACACCATTGGTCAGGTGTTGTTGACTCAGCGAATGGGCAAGACCCGGATTATCGCCGAAACCGGAGCAGGTCAGCATGGCGTTGCCACAGCCACTGCGTGTGCTCGATTTGGCTTTCCGTGTGTTGTGTACATGGGGGAAGAAGACGTTCGCCGTCAAAAGCTAAACGTATTTAATATGACCACCATGGGAGCAGAAGTGCGACCCGTGACCACAGGCAGTCGAACATTACGAGATGCCATTAACGAAGCCATGCGAGACTGGATGGCTTCCGTCGAAGATACTCATTATATCCTTGGTAGCGTTGTGGGGCCTCATCCCTTTCCGATGATGGTGCGTGATTTTCAGTCTGTGATTGGTCGAGAAACTCGAGAACAATCTTTGAAAATGATCGGTCGCTTACCAGACGAAGTGATTGCATGCGTTGGCGGTGGATCCAATGCCGCGGGCATGTTTTATCCGTTCGTCGACGACGAAGGTGTGCAGTTAACAGGAGTCGAAGCAGGTGGGCGAGGCGATCAATTAGGCGACCATGCCAGCACGTTGACTCATGGCTCCCCCGGAATCCTTCACGGGAGTTACAGCTACGTTTTGCAGGACCACGATGGCCAGACATCAGACGTTCATTCCATCTCTGCTGGACTGGACTACCCTGGCGTTGGTCCAGAACACAGCTATTGGAAAGATTCTGGTCGAGTCGACTATGTGTTTGCCACAGACGACGACGCGTTGTCGGCTTTCAATACCATGGCTCGAACAGAAGGCATTCTTCCCGCGATCGAAACCAGCCACGCGATTGCTCATGCGATGAAAGCAGCCGCAAAACGCAACAAGGATGAAGTGATTGTGGTGTGTTTGTCTGGTCGAGGCGACAAAGACGTGAATGAAGTGGCTCGCCTGACAAGTCAGGAAATGTGATGTCAGAATTGACCTTAGAAGATCTTGCCAACCGACTGGTTCAAATTGAATCGGCGGTTGCTCATTTGCAGCATGACATCGAAGGCGTCAATACGGCATTGACTGGTTACTACCGCAAGGTTCAGAAGTTCGAAGAACGGTTTGTGCACATCGAACACGAACTGGAAACAATGAACCAAGGCGCGGAGGAACGCACCCTAGAAGACGACAAGCCGCCGCACTATTAACATTTAACATTGGCTGGCTTTCACTTCACAACACCGTGATGCGTTGTGTCGTGGAATCGGCTCGTTGGAATCAACAAAAAAAGGCCGTTCGGAAATCGCAGTGATTTTCGAACGGCCTTTTTGGATAAAGCAGCGCGATCAGGTCCCCTCAAAGCTCCCAGCTTTCCTGAACGCGCTGCTGTTTCGATGTACGTCTTTTGGGTTTGTTATCGGCGGCAACTGTGATTCGCAGTTTGTTGCGAATCAGTATTTGGTTGCTGAAACCGTCTGGTTCGTTGGCAGGTGAGGTCGAAAATCGCCGCCAAACCTTGTTGTTTGCTTGTGTTTGTTGTGTTCGTCTTCTGAACACCCGAAACCTAGGTCGCAGAACCGGTCCGTCAAATTGTTGTTTGGAAATAAATATTCGCGATTGGTTTCTGAACGTTTCCAGCATAGAACTGTTGCCTAGACCTGTGAGTGCCAGAGAACGCGGATTTTAAGGGGGACATTTAGAACACCTGAAAAACTGGCAACCGGAAGCCGGTGTTCCTGTTGCGTTCAACCTGCGGATGCGAGACGATGGCTTGACCACTCCGACACGGGCCCTTGCCACAATGATTGGGCGTTTTTTCTAGATGAAAGCGGCATTTCGCTTCAATAGCCTCCAGAAATCCCTCCTCACCAATGACCTCAACATTCATATCCTTCCAAGAAGATTTTCTGGAACTTTGCGAACACATTCGTGAATGTGGAATTGTCGCGTTTGACACAGAATTCGTGTCCGAAAATTCCTACCGCCCTGAACTCGGGCTTTTGCAGTTCGCTACTCCAGAACGATGCGTGGCTGTCGATCCTTTAGCCGTTCAGAACTTGGGCACATGGTGGGAAATCATGGCCGACCAAGAAACGTTGGTCCTTGTTCACGGTGGGCAGGCGGAAATCCGCTTCTGCTTACATGGCATCGGGCGACCTCCTCAAAACCTTTACGACATGCAAGTGGCCGAAGGTTTTCGAGGTCGCAGTTATCCTCTGTCGTATTCTGCGATTGTGCAACGAGTGCTCAGCAAGCAGGTTGACGGCAGCCAAACCAGAACAGACTGGATGCGGCGTCCTTTGTCAGACCAGCAATTGCAATACGCTTTGGAAGATGTGGAACATGTGATCGAAATTCACGAAAAGCAAACCTCGTGGCTAAAAAAACATGGTCGCTTGGAATGGGTGGAAGCGGAAGTTCAACGAGTCATCGACGAAATTGTGCGCGACGACGGCTTACCTCCATGGCAAAAACTATCCGGGCTGCACAAGCTCAATCGTAGAGAACTTGCCATTGTCCATGCGTTGGCTGAATGGCGTGAAAGCGAAGCGGCAAGCACCAATCGGCCTGTGCGTCGAATTTTACGAGACGACTTGTTGATTGATTTGGCTCGACGCAAACCTAAGACAGCTCAACAAGCTTTGGCGACTCGAGACATGAATCGTTCTGACTATCGCCGACGCTTGGATGGGATTTTGCAAGTGATTGGTGAAGCGCTGAAAATTCCAGACAAGCAGCTTCCAGAAAAACCAACAAGTCGTCGCAGCGAATCGTCTTCCGACGAACAGGTGATTTCAAAGCTGCTTTCGCTTTCTCTATCGAATCGTTGTGCCAAGCTGGATATTTCACAGACTCTGGTCGCCAACAATAAGGAACTGACCGAACTGGTTCGGCATCATCGTTTTAACGAAACCCCCAACGGCATTCCTCGACTGCTCAACGGTTGGCGAAAAGATGTCTGTGGAGACCTCCTGTTGGCGGTGATGGATGGCAAGGTGAGCTTTCGAGTGGCTGACAAGGGCGCAGATACTCCGCTCGAATTTTCCTATTCGGATTCCTACTCAGAATAGCCACCTTTCGGTATGCCACAGGTTTCTGATTTGAACGCTGCAAAATCATCTTCCCCCGGTCGACGCATTGCGATCATCGGAGCAGGAATTACGGGGCTCAGCGCCGCTCAAAGAATACTGGCAGATGATCCGACAGCCGACGTCACGATCTTTGAAAAGAGCAATCGCGCCGGAGGAATCATTCAAACAGTGCATGAAGATGGTTTTTTGGCGGAACTCGGCCCTGACAGTTTTATTACCAACAAACCCGCCGCCATTCGTTTGTGCCAAGACATCGGATTCGCTGATCAGCTGATTCCAACCGACAATCAACATCGGCGTTCTTTGGTCCTATGCGATGGGAAACCCGTTGCTGTGCCTGAAGGTTTTCAGTTAATGGGGCCATCCAATCTGGCGGCCGTTGCGAAGACAGAAGTTCTTTCCAGACAAGGAAGATTGCGACTGCTGCAAGAATCTGCCATTCCGCCGGCTCCCAAAATTGTCGACGAAAGTTTGGCCACCTTTGTGCGTCGGCGATTCGGCAGTGAAGTTCTGGATCGACTGGTGCAGCCTTTGGTGGGAGGCATCTATACGTCTGATCCAGAACTGCTATCGATTCAGGCCACATTGCCTCGCTTTCAACAGATGGAACAACAATATGGCAGTGTGACGGTGGGAACGTTGCTACAAAATCTGAAGCCCGTCGCTGGTCGCGCAGCGTCTGGTGCTTCTACGAGCATGGATCCGCCAGCGACGTCAAACGATCATTCGGCAAGCAGCGGTGCTCGTTACGGACTGTTTACAGCTCCAGCGAATGGGATGTCCAGTTTGGTGGATGCGTTGCAAGCGTGGTTGACCAAGGACGGACGTTGTCGCATTCGGTTTGGCACGGGAGTGACTGAATTACGCCGGAACCAATCTTGGGATCTACACATCGATGGTCATGCCGTCGAAGCGTTTGCTGCCGTCATCGTGACTTTGCCAACTCATCAAGCCAGTCAACTGTTGGCTGACGATTCCACTGCGACGTTGAAACAGAAACTGGCTGAAATTCAGTACGCATCCAGTGTGATCATGGTGTCAAAGCATCGGCTCAGCGATTTCGATCATCCATTGGATGCCTTTGGTCTTGTGATTCCAACGAGAGAACGGCGAGACATTCTTGCCGTGTCGTTTGGTAGTCGGAAGTTTCCGGGGCGAGCCCCACAAGGAGACATCATTCTCAGAACCTTTGTTGGGGGAGCCACTCAACCGCATCTGGTTGCGAAACCAGATGACGAAATCCGCTCGATCGTGAATCGAGAACTTAGCGACATGCTTGGTATGCGTACGCCGCCGGAAAGATCTTGGATTGCGAGGTATCACCAAGCGATGCCTCAGTATCATGTCGGTCATATTGATCGAGTGACCGAAATTGAACAGCTTGCGGCGGAAATTAGCGAACTCGAATTTGCCGGAAACGCATATCACGGAGTTGGTATTCCGGACAGCGTGGCAAGCGGTCAGGCGGCTGCAATTCGACTTGCCAATACCATGTAGTTGGTTCACTTGGAGTGGGCTGTCTTGCGAGACAGTCAAGCTGATTTGTCAGCGTGTCGCTCCAGACGTTGGATCGTTTTGAAATCAGATTCGTGGTCACTGTTTGTTTGCCACTGTT
>CAYTUE010000001.1:0-1356 GCA_964441085.1 uncultured Planctomycetaceae bacterium | reverse complement strand
CACTGTTTGTTTGCCACTGTTGGCGACCATCGTTTGTTTGCACTGTCGGCGACCACCGTTTATTGATCCGCTGGTCGCCGACAAGATGCACGGGTCACAGAGCATCTTAGTCACAAAGCATCTTCACAGTCTCTCTCTCAACTGGTACGCCGTCATATTCGTCGCGTAGGCAACTTGGATTTGACGTCAAGTAAAAAAAAGAGCGAAATCGGCCTTGAGGAAAAAGTGAGTTCAGGCGAAAAATAGATGATCGTTTTCCTCAGATACCTACGAAAATGGATCTGTTTCGGTTCCGTTGACTATTCGGTTTGCGAAAAGCTAACGGATGTCGGCTGTCTGAGTCTTCGATGATCGGCTTTTCTGTTGTTTTAGTCAGGCCACAACAACCAACGAACGGCTAGTGTTTCAAAGACCGATTTGAATTTGCCCATGGCAGTTCAATTTGGGTGAAAAGACTCAAGTGAGTTGGTTATTGGAGGTTTCAGCAAAGGTTTTGTTGAACCTTCCATTCGAACTCGCCAAGTGACCTCAGTGTTTGTCCGCCTTATCTATTCGCGAAAGCGTTTTTTTTGAGGAGGACCAATTTCGATTCGCAACCGGTTCTTTTCCGGGGAACACAAACGTGCCGTCTTCCATCGCAACAAAATCTTGGCTGCCATCTTCTGGCATTCTGTGGTCCATGAGACTTTTATGTCTTACGGCATTGTCGATTAGTGGCTACTTGGCTTGGACATCGTTTCAAGCAGGCGAAGTGTATGGTTGCAGCGGCAGTCAGATTATCGACTGCGGTCACGTTCTCCACAGCAAGTACGCCAAAGTTCTGGGGCTTCCTGTGAGCGTGCCAGCCTTTTCTTTGTACGCAACTTTGCTTGTCGTATTATTCTATTTCCGTAAGACGGCTCCTCAAGCCTTGCTAAAAACTGGTTGGGTGATGCTGACTGTGGGAGCGGTCAGTGCAGCAGGAGCTGCGATTTGGTTTACCAGCCTGCAAATTGCTGATGGAAAATACTGTCCCTATTGCCTTGGGGCTCATAGTTGCGGATTGATTCTTGCAATCATTGTCCTGCTAAAAAGTCCATTGCAGGGTTGGTCGCAGATGCGGTTCGCTGGCATGGGGGTCGCTGGGGTTCTCGCAATGGTGACTTTGCAGTGGCAGGCCGAAGCTCCAAAAACTCATATCGTAGACTACTATGAACCAGTGAGCAGCACTCTGTCAGGTTCTGGTGAAGCGTTTGCAGCTCCGGGTTCAGATGGTCCCGAAGAATTTGGTGCCCCCATTGCGTTTAATGCTCCGATGGAATTTGCACCTCCGGTCTTCGCACCACCCACATTTGCGGCACCCGGACATGAAGAGCC